>JALZOH010000340.1 GCA_030857305.1 Acidobacteriota bacterium | reverse complement strand
CGTCATGAAACGGATTACCGACCACAAAAGCAAAAAGCAACCCTAAAACAAGCGCAATCGGTGGCGAAACAAAAGGCGTGAGACAAACGAAAATTAAAATTATAAAAAGGATTTTTTGCCAAAACATTTATTTTAGTGGTAAGTGGTAAGTGTAAGAACAAAAACTTACCACTTACCGTTTACCACTTACCACTGTAATTACTTAGCTTTTCCCTGTCTGGCGACGGCTTCCTGCGCTTTGGCAATCGCATCCGCGTCGCCGAGATAATAGCTTTTCGTCGGCTTCAAATCTTCGCCGAGTTCATAAGCTAGCGGAATGCCGGTCGGAATGTTGCGATGCACGATGTCTTCATCGGAAATTGTGTCGAGGTATTTAACCAGAGCCCGAAGCGAATTGCCGTGGGCGGCGATTATCAAGCGTTTTCCCGCTTTTATTTTTGGCGCAATCTCTGTTTCGTAAAAGGGAACGACGCGCTCGACGGTGTGTTTTAAGGCTTCGGCTTTCGGAAATTTTCCTGCTTCGATACCGGCATAACGCGCATCTTTGCCAAGCCAGCGTTCATCGGTTTCTTCCAGTAGAGTCGGCAAAATATCGTAACTTCTGCGCCAGATTAAAACCTTTTCTTCACCGTGCTGCGCGGCAGTTTCCGCTTTGTTCAAGCCTTGCAATCCGCCATAATGCCGCTCATTTAAAAGCCAGGATTTTGTTTCCGGAATCCACATCAAATCCATTTCATCAAGAATAATCCAAAGCGTTCGGATAGCGCGTTTGAGAACGGATGTGTATGCTTCGTCAAATATAAAGCCTTCTGCTTTAAGGAGTTTTCCCGCCGCTTTTGCTTCTTCCCGCCCCTTTTCTGAAAGATCAACGTCCTTCCAACCTGTAAACCTATTTTCTTTATTCCACTCGCTTTCACCGTGCCTAATCAAAACCAATTTCATCATAAGTTCAATATTCCAAGTCTAAAATACAAAGTTGTCAGAGCAATTAAACCCGAAAACAGTAAAACACTCAAGCAAATGCTCGTTTCTCGTTGCTTTCTATTAAAAGCCTTTGGGCTTCTCCGACCAGGTAAAGTGAACCCGTCACGCAAATCAAATCTTCTGCGGAAGAAATTTTTTTGGCAGTTTCTAACGCTTTTTCAACGGTTTCGGTTTCATAAACATTATCTTTAACAAAACCCTGAGGCAGGAATTTCATCAAATCCGCTGTTTGCATCGAACGCGGATTGTCAGGCTTTGTAAAAATTAAATTTTTGGCTTTCGGAAAAAGTATTTCGGCAATCTCCGGTAAATCCTTATCGCGCATCACTCCAAAAACGAGTGTAATCGGCTGTGTGATAAATTCATCGAAGTAATTTTTTAGCGCCTTTGCACCCGCGATGTTGTGCGCTCCGTCAAACAAAATTCCGTGAGAAAATTCCAAACGCCCATTATGTTTTGCCGTTTCCAAACCGTTAATTACGTTATCCGGTGTAATCTTAAAACCAACATCACGCAATGTCTCCGCAATTTCAACGGCTAAAGACGCATTAACGAATTGGTGTCGTCCTGCCAAACTTAATCTCAGTCGTGAATAAACGTCAGTTTTGGTTGTTATCGTGACTTCTAAAGCATCTTTATCAACAAGCTGGTTAACTTCCACATCGCTTTGAATAAAAATTGGTTTAACGCCAACCTCCCGGCACTTTTCCTGGATGATTTGTACGGCGTGGCTAGGTTGCGGCGCAACGATAACTTTCGTATCTTCCCGAATTATTGCCGCTTTTTCTGACGCAATTTCCGCGAGCGTATTTCCCAAAATTTGCTGGTGGTCAAAATCAATCGGAGTAATCGCTACAATTTCAGCGTTTGCCGCCGTTGTCGCATCGAATCTTCCGCCCAAACCGGTTTCCAAAATCGCCAATTCGACTTTCGCCTCCGCAAATGCATTTAACGCAATCGCCGTCAGTTGTTCAAAATAAGTCGGAACGGTTTCGAGTTTATTTTCCGCCGCTATTTGTTCGGATAACTCTCTTATTTTCGTCGCGTGGCGTGCAAAATCTTTTTCGCCGATTTCCCTGCCACCGATTTTTATTCTCTCCGTGACTGATATCAAATGCGGTGAAGTCGTCAAACCCGTTTTGATTTTGGCGCAGACACAAATCGCTTCGAGAAAGGCGCACGTCGAGCCTTTGCCGTTCGTTCCGGCAATTTGTATTTTTACGTAATTTTTTTCGGGATTCCCAAGCGCGGCGAGCAGTTTTCCGATGTTTTCCAAACCAAGCTTCATCGCCGAAACTTCATTGCCGAGAGCGAGCAGATAAGCGATAGATTCATCGAAATTCATTGTTTCCTTACCGATTAAAGTTTGTCCGAATACTTTAGTTCCGCGTTCAACATAAATTTCAACAGCCGAATAATCGTGTTGCGCATCTCGCGACGGTCGACAATCATATCGACCATTCCGTGTTCAAGCAGAAACTCCGAACGCTGAAAGCCTTTCGGTAATTTTTGTCTAATCGTTTGTTCGATCACTCTCGGTCCCGCAAAACCGATTAAAGCCTTCGGTTCGGCAATGATTACATCGCCGAGCATCGCAAAACTCGCCGTTACGCCGCCGGTGGTCGGGTCGGTTAAGACCGAAATAAACGGCAGACGGGCTTTGTGAAATTGGGCAAGCGCGGCAGAAATTTTCGCCATCTGCATCAGCGAAAAAGTTCCTTCCTGCATTCGCGCGCCGCCGGAAGCCGCAAAAATAACGACCGCGCCGCGTTTTTCCATCGCTCTTTCGATGAGGCGCGTGATTTTTTCACCGACCGCCGAACCCATCGAGCCGCCGATAAAAGTCATATCCATCGCGCCCGCGTAAACGAGATGACCGCCGACCGTCCCCTGACCGGTAACAATTGCTTCGGGCAAACCCGATGCCGCTTTCGCCTGTTCGATACGCTCGATGTAAGGTTTGGTGTCAACAAAACCGAGCGGATCGCTGCTCGTTATTTCTTCGTCGAGTTTTTCGTATTTGCCTTCGTCAAATAAAATATCGAGTCTGGTGCGCGCGCCGAGCCGAAAATGATAATTGCAGTGCGTGCACACTTCGAGTGATTCTTCCAGTTCACCTTTGTAAAGCGCGTTGTCGCATTCGAGGCATTTGACAAAAATACCTTCGGTTTTTACCTTTTTTTCTTCGTCAACGACTTGTTCTTCTAATTTTGGAGTTTTACGGCTAAACCAGGACATTCAATTTTAAATTTTCGATTTTGGATTTTCGATTAAACGAATTTATGTTTTAAAAGGTTATCACACGCCGAAATCCGTCAAAAGCGAAGAAACCCTTTATTTGCCAAATTTTGTTGGGAGTCAATCCCTTTTTGTGCTAAATTCATTCGTACCACCGAGCGGTAAATTCTTTATTTCAAAATTGTAAGCATTTCTGTGTGAATTAAGCCATTGCTCGCGCAGATCGGTGCGGTGTAGATACTAAATGGCGAATTATCATAATAGGAAATTCGACCGCCGGCTTCTTCAATCAGCAAAACACCTGCCGCAACGTCCCACGGATGTAAGCCTTCTTCCCAAAATCCGTCAAAGCGTCCGCAGGCGACATACGCCATATCAATCGCTGCCGAAC
>JALZOH010000339.1 GCA_030857305.1 Acidobacteriota bacterium | reverse complement strand
GCGCAGAGTTTGCGGAAAGGTGAAGGCAAACCGAAAATTCAGCGCACAGGCTTGCGAAAATCCGTAGAGATAAATTTTCTCCTGGTTAATTATCTTCTCGTCCACGAGTTTTTTTATAACTTCCAATATAAAATTGTGATGCAGCGTGACGGATTCTGCCGGTTTGAAATCGGTCAGCCAACCGAAACCAATTTTGTAGGTTCCGCCCGCATCACGCCAGTGCTGAAAAGGCGCTTGGATGGAAGCAACAACAAATTTGTCGTTTGAAATCAGTCGCGCTTCACGCAGCATATAGCGTTTGTGCGCTCCGTAGCCGTGAACGGCAACGATTAGCGGTGCGGGTTTTTTTATATTTTCAGGAATATATAAATCGTAGTAAAGTTTAATTTCGGCGGTCAGGCTCAAATCAGTTTGCACATTTTCAGAATTCATATCTCAAAAATATCGAAAAATAAACAGTAAAAATAACTACAATTAAATACGGATCGTTTAATTGCAAGCGATGGTGGTGAGTAAAAATAAGATTCTGGCGTACAAGTTTTGACTCACCAATGACAGTTTACCACTTACCACTATATTAATCTGTGTTAATCTGTGTGCACGCGAAGCGGTATGGTTAATCTTCTCAGCGTGATGCTCTGTATTCTCAGCGGCTGATTTTTTATGCAAAAATTGCTAGTTTGGCTTGACAAAATTGCTGAAATCGAAAGGGAGCATCTTCTTCCCAGATGGCTTGAAAGAATCACTTTTATATTTTTGATTTTAATGATTTTTTCCGCGCCGCATTCGATTGCCGCCACGCAAATAGCCTGGCTTTCGGGAATGTTTTTGTGGATGATTCGGCTGTTTATCAAACCGCGCCGGAAACTTCTAAAAACTCCGCTCGATATTGCTTTGTGGGCATTTTTCGGCTGGTCGGCAATTTCTTCCGTTTTTTCTTACGATCCGGCGACATCAATTGACAGATTACGCAACGTCGCTCTTTTTCTGATCTTTTACTTTGTCATCAATAATCTCAAAACTGTTCGCGCCGTTAAATTTTTAGCTTGGGCTTTAATTTTTTCATGTATGGTCAACGTTTTGTGGACACCGATTGAACGCATCATCGGGCGCGGCGTGGAGATTCACGGATTGAGCGCCCAGAGTCCGCTCGCAAAGGCTCTTCTGGAGGAAGGCGATACTTTGCTCGAAGCCGATGGCAAAAAACTTAAAACTCCAGACGATTTAATCCAGCCGATTGAGCAGAAAGAGATCACGCGCGTTAAGTTTTATCGTCCCGATTTTTATTACACGGTCGAAGTTAAACGCGCCAATCTTCTGAGCGGCGCGAACACGTTTGAAAAGCTCGGCATCACCGATTGGAAAAAAAGTAGAAATTGGCGGTCTGCCGGATTTTACGGTCATTACACGACTTACGCCGAAGTTCTGCAGCTCATTGCCGCGCTCGTGTTCGGGCTTTTTATTGCGCTCGGTAAAAAGCGTTCGCGGCGCAGTGCAGTTTTGCTTTTTTGTCTTTTGGGCATGACTCTCGCGCTTTTTCTAACGGTAACGCGTGCTTCGCAACTTGGTTTTCTAGCGGCGGCATTTGCCATCGTCTTGGTGAATGGCAACCGCAAAATGCTTCTGACATTAGCGTTGATAGCTCTGCCGCTCACGGTTGCGGCGCTTATTTTTGTTCAGCAAAGCCGTCAAGTCGGTTTTTTCGACCAGAAGGATGATTCCACAATTTACCGGCAAACAGTTTATAAAGAAGGCTTTAACTTGTGGACGAAGGATGCGCGAAATTTTTTTCTCGGTGTCGGAATGGATTCCATCCAGCGTTACGCCAAAGAATGGCGTTTATTTGACGACGGCAAATTACCAATGGGACATTTTCACTCAACGCCGCTGCAGCTCCTTGTCGAGCGCGGATTGCCTGCGCTTCTGCTTTGGCTTTGGGTTTTATGGAGGTACGGAAAAACGCTTTTGAATTACCTTAGAATCGAAAATCGAAAATCGAAAATCGAAAATCCAAACTCATCTGATTGGCAAAAAAAGGGAATTATTCTGGGCGGCTTTGGCAGTCTTGTTGGGTTTTTTACGAGCGGTTTGGTGCATTTCAATCTCGGCGATGCGGAAGTAGCAATGGTTTTCTTCATGCTGATGGGCTTGAGTGTTTCTCTTGTAATTCTAGATTCAAAATGTAAAATTGAGAACTTAAATCTTGAATCTTAATTCTTGAATCTTTAATTTTTTCTCAGGCAATTATTCGGCTAGACGAGCAAGCAAATTCTATGACATTCTGTTACCGAAAAAACATCGAGGTAAACTAGTGAAGGCAGAGGAAAAAAGGCTCGAAGAGGCGCGAACGCGCGAGAAGGATTGGAAACTTTGGGGACCGTTTGTGAGCGAGCGTGCCTGGGGAACTGTCCGCGAAGATTATTCGTCGGACGGTGCGGCGTGGAATTATTTTCCGTTTGAACACGCCGCGTCCAAAGCATTTCGCTGGAATGAAGACGGGATTGCGGGAATTTGTGATCGCAAACAGCGCATTTGTTTCGCTTTGTCGTTGTGGAACGGCAAAGACGCTATTTTGAAAGAGAGACTTTTTGGGCTTGGCGGAGATAACGGCAGCCACGGCGAAGACGTTAAAGAATATTACTTTTATGCGGATAATACGCCGACTCATTCGTATATGAAGTTTCTTTATAAATATCCGCAAAGCGAATTTCCTTACAAAAAACTCTACAAAGAAAACGGCGAACGCGATAAAACACAGCCTGAATACGAATTGATGGACACGGGCGTGTTTGACGAAGACAAATATTTCGATGTTCTTGTCGAATACGCCAAAGCCGACACTGAAGATCTTTGCATAAAAATCACGGCAACAAATCGCGGCACAGAAACCGCGCCGCTTCATATTTTGCCGACAGTTTGGTTTCGCAATCGCTGGTCTTGGTATGAAAAGTCGGGAAAGCCGCAAATGGAAGAAGTCAAAATCACGGTGGAAAATCTTTCGCTGATCCACCTTTGGGAAGAAAAGCGCGGCGATTTTTATTTAATCAGCGGAGGCGCATCGCAGCTCCTTTTTACTGAAAACGCCACGAATTTTGAAAAACTTTATGGCGGCAAAAACGAATCGCCTTTTGCCAAAGACGGTATCAACGATTTTGTCGTAACTAATAAAAAAGAAGCGATCAATCCCAAACAAACAGGAACAAAAGCGTCGGTGCAATATGTTTTTAATTTACCGCCGCAATCGAGTAAAACCGTTTACTTACGCTTAAGCAGTCAGCAGTCGGCAGTCAGCAGTCAGCAGTTTAAAAACCACGGCGAATTTACTAAAGATTGTGAAAATGTTTTCATCGAAAGAAAAAAAGAAGCCGACGAGTTTTATGCTGAAATCATTCCAGATAATTTAACCGGTGACGCGAAAAACGTGATGCGGCAATCGCTTTCGGGAATGCTTTGGTCAAAACAGTTTTATCATTATGTTACTAAAACCTGGCTCGAAGGTGACGGTAAATTCGCGCCGCCACCGAAACAGCGCTTAAATGGGCGCAATAAGGAATGGAAACATCTCTACAACGATGACGTTATCTCGATGCCGGACAAATGGGAATATCCGTGGTATGCGGCTTGGGATCT
>JALZOH010000338.1 GCA_030857305.1 Acidobacteriota bacterium | reverse complement strand
ATTCGAGTTCCTTTTGTTTTGTAGTATAAGTGTCGAGCAGCTGGCGATTATTTTCGAGTTCTCTGGTTAAGGTCATCAGACGGGTTTCAGCCACGCCCTGCCGGTTGGCTGAAGAAATTTCCGCCTCATAATCGCTCTGCAATTTTGCTTCACGTTGCTGCGCCGCCTGGAGCTGCGCGCGCTTTCCGGTTAAAACTTCTTTGGTCACATCCTTTGTAACTTTTGCCTCTTCCTGTTGAATATTGACAGCAGCTTCCTTCTTTTTTTCGTTGAGTGTTTCTACTCGTTTTTCAATTTCTTCGTTGACCTGTTTAACTTCGCTATACTCTTCTTTATAACGTGCGAGAAGATTACTTCTTTTAGCGTTTAATGTTTGAATTTCGTTATTTAAATTTTGAATATCGTCTTCCAGCTTTGCCTTCCGTTCAGCGAGCCGCGAGCGCATACTGGAAACTGCTTCATTATTTCCTAGAACACCAAAAATCTGGTCACCGGCATTGGCGGCGGCAGAGTATTCGGCTTCAAGTTTGCGTCGATCATCTCGCGCATTCAGTAATTGTCCGCTGATAGTTTGAAGTCTGCTGGCATTAAAATCCTCCCCTTTAACGCCGGTTAAAGGTATGTTGTTTGAACTCCGTTCAGCAATTTGTTGTTGAGCTTGTGTCGCAATAGTCGCCTTAAGACCTTCTATTGACTGACTTATATCTTCGTAAGTTTTTTTGACCCCTTCTGTCTCGCGCTCGGCGTCCTGTTCGATAAAAACTTCGGCAACCGTATCGGCAACCTTCGGCGCCAAACTTTGATTTGTGCTTTTGACAATAATATTGACAAGGTTTGTTTTTTCAACTTTTTCTACGTCAAGACCACCGAGCAGAATTGCGGCATACCTTTCGGCGTGTTCTTTTTCCTCTTCGGTTAGTGAAACTTGCTCAGGTTTTGTAAATTCGATATTGCTATCGGCGGTTGTCAGCGTAGGCAGCGAAGAAGAATCTTTGTCCGCAGTGTTTTTATCGCTTGAAAACATCGAAGAAAAAGTTCCAAAAATACTTTTGCTTTGACCGCTGAAAAGATTCGGATCGCGCTGTAAATTAAGGCGTACTACCACCCTATACATCAAATCGAAGTTTTGAAGCAGTTTCATCTGCGTATTGTAATAATTCAGATCGCCACCGAGATTTATGTTGACTTGTTGTGATTGGAGTTTGGACTTACGCGGTTCAATTATCATCCCCGTTTGTGCTTGAAAAATTGAGGGCTGACGGTACATATAAAACGCCGCGGCGGCGGTGGTTAAAATAGCCATTGCCAATATTAGCGGCAAGCGTTTATAGATAACATTAAAATACTCTCTGATTGAGCGACCTTCAGCCAGCGCATCTTCATCAAATAAAGGAGAGTAAATTGCGGGAATGTCCGTGTTAGCAAGTTGTAAATCAGTCGCATTCGGTAATGGCAACAATCTTTCGTCTTTCTGCATACTACTTTTATAAAAAATTGATTATTAAAACTTTTGAAATTTTTGGGAAGGCTGGTTTTCCTTAAATATACTTTGAGGTGATTTTTCTTTGAGCCTTCTCTAATGTGTAATATTAATTCATAAGTATTTGAAAATATACACTTTTTTCTTTGTCAAGACAAAATCCCGCACTCCGGTTGTCCGGCTTTTGTTCTGAAAGAAACGAAAATGTTATATTTTCTTTTATCGAACTTTAATATTTATTCAAATAATTATGATTGGAATTTCCGAAAAAAAATTTGCGCGCGCAAGTAATCTAACAAATCACGATTTCGCATTAGGCATCGCCGGTTTTCACTATTCCGACCTTTATGATGCGGAAAAGCTCGAACAGATTGCCGAAAAATTCTACGCCGAAATTGAAGCCGAGGAACCGATTCTGCACGAAGCTCTGGTGAAATACGTCGCGCGGCGCGGCGTCGGATATGAAAAACGAGTCGAGTCAAAAATTTTAACCGATTCCGCTCCGTATCTGTCGGATTTTGTGGCGCGCATGTTTAATTTAAGCAAGGAACGCAAGGACCTGCAAAACGTGATTTTAGAGCAGAATCCGATTTGGAAATATAAATTCTTCGTTCAACGGCGCGCGATTAAAAAATTTACGGCTGAAGATTTAGTAAATTTTAATGAAGCCGAGCTCAGCATTGCCTTAAACGAACTGAAAAATACGGCGTTCAAAGAAACTCTCGCCGACGACGAAGAACTTGCTATAGCAAAAATTACGACGCAGTTACTCGAAGTCGAAGAACTTTTAACCAAAAATCTCGAATTGACGGCTTCGGCGCAAAGCACAATTGATCGAATCAAAACCGCTTACGAGCAATCAAAAGACAAAGTTTTTGGGACGGTTTTCTCGCGCTTTGTTAATGAAACTGACGGCACGGGCGAATTGCTTCCGGTCAAAGCCGTTCTGCATCTGCTCGAAGCGTGGTCGGCGATTGCGTTTTTCAAAAAAGAAAAGAAATGGTACAGCTTCAGAACTCCGCACGGTCTTGATTACCAAAATCTTGTTCATTTAATTCATCCGGCTGAGAAAATTCCCGAACTCCTGCGCGGCGCGATTGAAGAGATGCGGCGACGCGACGGTTTCACATTAACCGACGACCGCGGCACGATGCGCGATGCGCTCTACGAAGTTGATTACTGCCTGATTTGCCACGAACGCGAAAAGGATTCGTGTTCGACCGGTTTACACGAAAAAGACGGAACAGTGAAACGAAATCCTCTGGGTATCAAGCTCGAAGGCTGTCCGCTGGATGAAAAAATCTCGGAAATGCACCTTTTGAAGCGGCAGGGCGATGCAATTGCATCGCTCGCTTTGGTGACGATTGATAATCCGATGTGCGCCGGAACCGGGCACCGGATTTGTAACGATTGTATGAAAGGCTGCATCTTTCAAAAACAAGACCCGGTGAATATTCCGCTTGCCGAGACAGCAACGCTGACCGATGTTTTAAATTTGCCATACGGTTTTGAAATTTATTCGCTTTTAACGCGCTGGAATCCGCTCAATGCGAAACGCCCGTTCGCTTTGCCGTACAACGGTAAAAATATTTTGGTAATCGGACTCGGTCCCGCCGGTTACACGCTCGCGCACTATCTTCTCAACGAAGGTTTCGGCGTCATCGGGATGGACGGACTCAAGATTGAACCGCTCGCCGATGAAATCACGGGCAAAAACGGAAAAATTTGTCCAAAACCGATTAAGGATATTGACGAAATTACCGATTCGCTTGATCAAAGAATTTTGTCGGGTTTCGGCGGCGTTTCCGAATATGGGATTACGGTTCGCTGGGACAAAAATTTTCTCACGATGCTGCAATTAATTTTAACCAGGCGCAAACGTTTTCGCGCTTACGGCGGAGTTCGTTTCGGCGGAACTTTAACGATTGAAGACGCCTGGGAATTCGGTTTCGACCATATTGCGATTGCGACCGGAGCGGGGCGTCCGACGATCGTCAAGATGAAAAACAATTTGATTCGCGGCATTCGGCAGGCTTCTGATTTTTTGATGTCTCTACAATTAACGGGCGCGTTCAAAAAAGATACTCTGTCTAATCTGCAAGTGCGACTTCCCGCCGTAGTTATCGGCGGCGGTTTGACAGGCGTTGACACAA
>JALZOH010000030.1 GCA_030857305.1 Acidobacteriota bacterium | reverse complement strand
GACCCCTACCGTGTCAAGGTAGTGCTCTACCACTGAGCTAAGTGCCTAAATTATCCGCTCAACTTGTTTTGAAGGCGAATTAATAAAATAACGAATAAGTTTAAAGACTGTCAAGTTTATAGAGTATTTGTTTTATAGGGTAAATACGGTGTACTAAGATTATAAAGATAAGGAACGGAAAATTTAAAGTAATTATTTTTGTTGTTGATGTGATACTTCTACATTTCAATTTGCACACCAATATGAATTCGGGCAAAAACCATTTGAGAATCTCAATATAAAATTTATATTTTACGAACTCCATCGACAATATGAAATGGTCGAGATTAATTTCTAACAGACTGACTATCACAAATAAATTTAGGAGTGTGATAATTTGTTTGCAATCAACTTTAATGATTTTCTTGTATCAAATTCATACAAAAATTGTTTATGATAAAGAGTCACATTTACTAACGTCAATTGAGAACCTAGTTTTCATTGAGTTTAATTAAAAGTGAAACATTTGGCACAAACATTGCATTTCTTAGTGGCACAGGTTAAGATGCCTAGTCAAGACACAACAACAAGGCAATTAAGCCTTAAAATTTTCTTGAAAAGTAGATAAACACGGAGGAAAAAAATGATTTCTTTAATTATTTGGTTAATTTTAGGGTTTTTAGCGGGATATTTGGCAAAGTTAATTATGCCGGGTCCTGATGGCGGTGGGGTTATTTTAACGACAATTCTTGGTATTGTCGGTGCGGTAGTAGGCGGTTTTCTCGGAAGCTTATTAGGTTTTCCAATGGTAAGTTCATTTGATAATATTGGTGGTTCCATACCGAGTTTTCTTTTTGCGATTCTCGGCGCCATTGTAGTTTTAGCAGTTTACCGTTTGATAACAGGTCGAAGCGTAACTAACTAACAAAACTATTCTTTTTTCGTTATAAAGCTAACCAAAAAATTGGTTGGCTTTTTTATTATTATGCCGTACAAAGCTCGTGCATAGCGTAAGCCACTAGTTTTGCCGTACGGTTATCAACATCGAATTTTGGATTTACTTCTGTAAATTCTATTATTCGTGTCTGCGGATTTTGACCGGCAAACTTTGCCAATTCAATAAATTCCTCAGCCTTTAATCCAATCGGCGATGAGGCGGAAACACCTGGCGCGTCCGATGCGCGGACTGAATCCACATCAAAACCGTAAAAAGTGGTAAGTGGCGAGTGGTGAGTGGTAAATATTTCTTTAAGAAATTTGACTACTGATTTTCCCCCGTGGAGTTCGTCTAAGCTAACCATTGTTACGCCAAGATTCTTTAAGTATTCAAAATAAACTGGAGACGCGGATTGCGGCTGGTAAGCAATTTCAAAAAAATTTTCAGGCTTCAGATGTTTTTCGTCAAGAAGTTGGCGATAAGGAGTACCGCTGTTACGCGGAAACTCTTTTCGCACATCGAAATGCGCATCAATATTGACAGCAAGCCAATTTTCAAAGCCGAAAGTTTCTGCCATTGCTCGTCCGTCCGCATAAGAAATGTCGTTACCGCCGCCGAGAACGATGATTCTTTTTTCGTCTTTCAAAATTGTTTTGACGATTTTGATATGAATTTCGTGAGTTTCTTCCAAAGTTCCACAAATATTCGTATTTCCTAAATCAAATATATTCTTTTTTATTCCGAAATTTGTAAGCTTATAAAATTGTGCTCGAATCGCATCGGGTGCAAGCGCCGCGCCGATTCTGCCTTTATTGCGCGCAACACCTTCATCCTGCGGACAGCCGAGAATTATAATTTCCGATGATTCGTATTTTTGGACAGCAGAGGAAACAATTTCTCCCAAACGTATGTCATTTGGGTCATTTTTGTGAAAAAATAATTCATTTTCAGGTCGTGAAGTATTTTGAAAAATATCAAACATAATTTGCTAAAACCTTTTTGACTAAGTTATAAATATCTCTGCCTGAGCTAATTTGGAAAATCTTTGTTTTATATGAAAAACAATCGCATCCATACAGATTACTGCAAAATAAAACACTTTTCATGGCAAGACAGTTTAACCTTGTGTTGTGCAGTGGTTCTTCTAAACAAATGTAAAGCGTAATCGTCAACTGCAATCACATTTTTGAAAACCTGTTGCACCGAATAATCAGCAACAGGTTTTTTTTATTTCAAATATTATATGCAGAATACAAAAAAAAATATTGAAAATCGTCCCGCTTGGCTTCTTCCAACACCGCCACGCACGGACGAGCCGATGGCGAAAGGTTTACGGGGATGGATTTTGCGCCTGATGCAAGGTCAGAGCTTAACCCGAATTGAAGCTAAAGACTTACTAGATGAATTATTGAATGGTGAGGCGACCGATACACAAATTTCAGCGGCGCTGGTAGCTTTGGCAATCAAGGGGGAAACAATCGAAGAATTAGCAGGTATGGCGGAAGCGATGCGCTCGCACTCGGTCAAAATTAAAACAAAGCACACAGATTTTATAGATACGGCGGGAACGGGTTCGAGTCGCGTAAAAACTTTCAATATTTCAACCGCCGCAGCGTTTGTCATTGCAGGCGCGGGTTTGCCCGTTGCAAAACACGGAAGTCGCGCCGCTACAAGCCTTTCGGGAAGCGCTGATGTGCTTACCGCGCTCGGCATAAATGTTTCCGCAAATCCTTCAGTATCAGAAAAATGTCTTGATGAAATCGGAATTTGTTTTATGTTTGCGCCGCTTTATCACGCCTCGACGGCTCGCGTCGCCGCCGTGCGCCGCGAACTTGGCGTGCATACAACTTTTAATTTGCTTGGACCGTTAACAAATCCCGCGAATGCTCCCTTTCAGATTCTTGGCGTTTGGAACGAAGCGCTCGTTGCGCCGGTGGCTAAAACTCTCTCGACGCTTGGCATAAAAAAAGCCTGGGTAGTGCACGGTCTCGACGGTTTAGATGAAATAACAATTAGCAAAAATACTTCGGTTATTGAAGTAACGCCTGATTATATGAAATATTTTGAGATTTCGCCCGCCGAACTTGGATTTGAACTCGTAGGTAGTGAAAAACTCGAATCTTTGCGTGGCGGAAATCCCCCCGCAAACGCACAAATTATAAAAGATGTTTTAGACGGTAGAAGAAAAGATGCAGCCCGGTCTTTAATCGTTCTAAATGCTGCCGCTGCGATCTTTATCGGTGGAAAGTCAGACAGCTTAAAGAGCGCAGTTAATTTGGCAAATCGCAGTTTGGACAGCGGAGAAGCAGCGAAAAAACTTAGCCAACTAATTGAACTGACAAATACGGAGAATTAAAATCGTGTCAGATTTTGTCAAACCAACAAAATTTTTAAATAAAATTTTAGACAAAAAACGTGAAACGATAAAAAAGGAATTTATCGGCGTTTCATCTAATGATCTGCGTTATGAAGCATTTGAAATTAGAAAAAATTCTAGTCCACACAGATTATTTAATAAATTACAAAATTCTGAAAAAACAAATATCATTGCTGAATTCAAACGCATTTCTCCATCAAAGGGGACAATAAATGCCGATGCAAATCCAGAGAAAACAGCCGGAAATTATTTAAGAGGCAGTGCCGCCGCAATTTCCGTTTTGACCGAAAAAGATTTTTTTGGCGGTTCGATAAACGATCTGAAATTGGTAGTTCAGTCAATTGAAGACCGAATTCCCGTATTATGTAAAGATTTTATTTTGGACGAACGACAAATTTTTCAAGCGGCGATTGCCGGTGCGTCAGTGATTTTGTTAATTGTTGCGGCTTTTGAAACACACCAAATCGAGCAGCTTATTAATCTTCATAATTTTGCCGAGAATCTGGGTTTGGACGCTTTGGTTGAAGTTCACACAATCGGAGAAATGAAGATTGCCGAAGAAATTGGCTCCAAAGTAATTGGAGTCAATAATAGAAATTTGCAGACATTCGAGGTAACGCTGGAGAGTTCTGAAAAATTGATAAGTTTCGCTCCTCAAAATGCTATCTTAATCAGCGAAAGCGGTATCAAAACTCGTGAAGATATTGTAAGGCTCGAAAAAGTCGGATACAAAGGTTTCTTAATCGGTGAAACACTGATGCGCGCTGAGAATATTGAAAAAGCATTGATTGATTTAATCGGTGATTAGAAATTATTCGGCAAATATGTGTTATTTATAGCCGTAAATGATTCTGGTCGGTTCCAGATAATTTTTAGATTTGATATATTTGAAACCTGCTTCTTTAAGCCAGGATTTATAAACCTTAAAGCTTCTTTCGACATCGGGTGCGTTCCAGCAGATGTCTTCCAAACAAAACAACACTGATGTTTGCGGAGCAAGATGCGAATCGTCAATTATCCAGCCGCTTAGAATACAAACGCCGCCTGAGGGAAGCCCGTCGTAAATTTGTTTTAATAATTTTTTATTGCTCTCGGCATCGGCGACCGCCATAAAATTAGCAAGCAAAACCACATCGAAATTCTGAGGCAAATTATCTTTATGAAAGTTACCGCCAACAGTTTTGATGCGCTTATTTAATTTGTTCTTTTTGACGAAATCTTCAGTAATCTTAATATTTTCAGGTAAATCAAAAACTGTCGCTTCGAGTTTGGGAAACGATTTACATAAAGCAATTGACATTGCGCCGGTTCCTCCACCGACATCGAGAATTCTTGAAAAATTTGTGAAATCAAAAGCTTTTGCAAGTTCGAAGCCGTGCAGAAGCGCCAGATTATGCTGCTCCGCCAACGCTTCCGCGCCCTGGTCTTCATCTTCTGGATTTTCACTTGTGGTTTCGCCATAGCGCCAGTTTTTCAGGGCATCAGTAAGATTTCCCCAAGCCGCATAACTTCTTTTTCGGTGACGTTTAACGATTCCGCCAAGATAAAATTCTGAATTCTTGATAAGGTAATGTTCGGTAAACTCTGAATTAAAAAACTTGTCGTCGTCTTTTTCCAAAACATTAATTGACACGCAGGCGTTGAGAAACCTTTCCATCGCGAGCGGGTGAATTTTTAAACGCTTTGCAAGATGCCCTGCGGAAATTTTTTTGCCGTTTAATAATGTCGGTATTTCCAGGTCAATTAAAGTGAATAAAACTCTCGAACGCTGATAACCGGTAATAATTTCTAAAAACTCGGAGATTTCCGGCGAATTTTTTGTCATAAATATGTTCAACAAATTGCTTCAAAAGAAAAAAGGTGAAAGTTTAAGTTAAAAATGTTTCTGCCGTTTTAACTTAAACCTTCACCCTGCTTGACTTTCAACAAAAGGAATTATGGTTTTAAGACGACTTTGCGCCAATCGTTCTTTTCGTTGTTAAACTGTTTATAAGCATTCGGAGCTTCGTCCAACTTCAAACGGTGCGAGATGACGAATCTTGGGTCAATATCACCGTCTTCGATATGTTTGAGGAGTTTCGGCATATATTTATGCATATTAGTTTGCCCCATTTTCAGCGTCAAACCTTTGTTGAAAGCCGCGCCGAAATTGAGTTTGTCAAGAAATCCGCCATAAACACCCGGAATCGAAACCGTGCCGCCTTTGCGGCAACAGTGAATCGCTTGCCGAAGCGCGTGCGGGCGGTCAGTTGCCAGCATCACAGCGGCTTTGACGCGGTCGAGAATCGCGTCGGGCGAAGTTCCGTGTGCTTCAAGCCCGACGGCATCGATACAAGAATCAGGTCCGCGCCCCCCGGTCAAATCTTTCAATTGCTCAAAAACATCTTCGTCGTCAAAATTTATCGTTCTTAAATCTTTATTTTCCTGTTTGGCTAACGCCAAGCGGTCATGATAATGGTCAATGGCAACTACCGTTTCCGCCCCGAGCATAAATGCCGATTTTATCGCAAACTGTCCGACGGGACCCGCGCCCCAAATCGCCACGGTGTCTCCGGGTTGAATGTTGCAATTTTCCGCCGCCATATAACCGGTCGGAAAAATATCAGACAAAAATAAAACTTGTTCGTCTTCGAGTGAATCGGGAACTTTCAAGGGACCGACATCAGCAAACGGCACGCGTACATATTCGGCTTGCCCGCCTGCAAAACCGCCCATCATATGAGAGAATCCGAAAAGACCCGAGCCGGAAAATCCATAAAGTGT
Organism: Acidobacteriota bacterium; assembly: GCA_030857305.1. GTDB lineage: Bacteria > Acidobacteriota > Blastocatellia > Pyrinomonadales > Pyrinomonadaceae. Next base: position 5,928 of record JALZOH010000030.1, on the reverse strand, counting down.
TTCCTGTGCTTCCGGATTCGGATTCGAGTTATCGCACACCGACCACAATTCACGCTGACAAAAAAAACAATTGCCGCACGCAATCGTAAAAGGCACGACGACTCGTTCACCTTTTTTTAAATTATTGACATCGCTTCCGGTTTCAACAACTTCGCCCATAAATTCATGCCCGAGAATGTCCCCCGCCATCATTGACGGAATATAACCGTTGTAGAGATGCAAATCAGAACCGCAAATCGCGGTAGTCGTAATTTTTATAATCGCATCGCGCGAATTTAAAATTTTCGGATCAGGCACGTTTTCAACGCGCACGTCCTGTTTTCCGTTCCAACAAACTGCTTTCATTAAATTTCTCCTTGTTCTTTGTGAGTGAAACTAGGATTGAAACGATAGATGTTTTTATTGAGAAATTTATGCTCAACCCATCGGTTCAATCAAATTATTTATGCTCAAATTATTTATGCTTTTGCTGCTTTCGCATCTTCTTTACGACCTGATGATTGACCTTCGGTAGTAATAATTTCGCCGGATTCCATCATACTTTTGAAACGACACAGATCACCGTAAACCTGTTGGCTCGGTTCTTCACCAAAAAGTTTGGCGACCATCGCCCCCAACTTTCCGGCTGGCGGTTCGTAAGTTAAAACAACTCGCACTTCAGTACCGCGCGTTGAAGTGGGTCGAAATTCGACGACTCCCGAATTCGGAACGGTCGCGCCTTCAACGGAGTTCCAGCCGATACGTTCATTTTCGCGTTCGCTGGTGATTTCCGCGTCCCATTCAACAGTCGTTCCGAACGGCGCTTTCGCCACCCAATGCGAGCGATTGCCTTCTAAATTTTTTACCGATTCGAGATGGGACATAAATTTCGGCAAATTTTCAAAGTTTCGCCAAAATTGATAAAGCTCAATTGGTGATTTATTGATGGTTACCGATTTTTTGACGTGAATTTTTGAAGATAAAAACCCTCTTGAACGTTTATTTGAAGTTCGTTGTCCGGTCGAAGCGAATTCTTCATTTGTATTAATATCCATCGCGTCATAAACCTGACAGTGTCCGGTTGCGCCGCGCAAAGCCAACCCTCCGCCCAAAACGGAAAGTAAAATTCCGGTTGTATCGCCCCGTTTAAGACCGTAAGCAATTAACCCGGCGCCGGCGATGGCCGAAACCGTTCGCTCGGTGTTTCCTACATTTGTATTTGTATCGGTTGCAGCTTCCGTAAATGCTTCATTATCCTGAATGTTTTCCATAAAATTAACTCCTTTACTTATTTGTATTAAACCAAATCTTTAAATGGCTCAACTTCGTTGTTTTGATAAGACTCTTTGTCTGCCAACGCGGTTAGAAATGAAGGGGAAACAAAAGATTGACTGTCTTTTCCAAGCGCGTGATTTTCACCGATGCCGCCCGCCGAGGGCAAAAGTTGATTGACGAGAGCGGAAATTTCCGCCGTCAATTCCGGGAATAAGGCGTTTGCTTTCGCCGCTAATTGAGCTTGCGGCGAAAGAATTACTTCTGCCTGACCTGACCGGCACGCTTCAATAATCTGGGTTGCCGCTGACTCTGCGCTGATAGATGAAACGGGTAAAGCATTTCCGATGCTGAACCAGGCGAATTCTTTTTCGTTTTGACCCTTAAAGACAGCATTAACGTGACTGCCGGTGCGCATCAAGCCGGGACAAACTGTAGTGATAAAAATATTTTCTTTGGAGAGTTCAACGCGCATAGCGCTCGACAACCCGACGAGAGCGAATTTACTTGCGCAGTATGGAGCAAGATGTGGGACAGCCAGTTTCCCGCCGATGGAAGAAACGTTGACAATGCGCCCTGCACCGCGTTCACGCATTTGAGGCAAAACGGCATTTATCGTGTAAAAAGGTCCCCAAAAATGAACTGCCATCGCATCTTCAAAATCTTTTTGAGTTTGCACCTCAAGCGGTCCGACCTGTATGACGCCCGCGTTATTTATCAGAACGTCAATTTGTCCGTAATGATTACAAACCGTCTCGACCATCTGATTGACTTCGGATTGATTTCGGACATCGCACACAACATCCAAAACCTCCGCACCACGACTTTCTAAATCTCGTCTGGCAACGGTTAGTTCATCAGCATTACGCGCACAGATTGCGAGTTTAGCTCCCCTCTCAGCCAATAGACGAGCGAGAACCAAACCGAGTCCGCGTGAACCTCCGGTGATTAAAATTACACGATTATTAAAATCGAATTTTGAGGTTGTTTTTCTTGAAACAGTTAAAGCGGTAATGAAGCCGACACCCAAAGCTGCTGCCAACCAAAAACCATTTTTGCCTTTTTCTCCCACCTTGATAAATGCCCTCTATGAATATATTGTATCGGGGTCTAATGCAATTAAAATGCCACGAGTAATTTGATAAACAAATCATTTAAATAAACTTGCCGGCTTTTCAAAAGGGCGCTCAAGTGTTTTATGATTGATAAATATTTTTGTTGAATTAACGAGAATGAAAAACGAATTAATCAAATTAACTGATAAAGGCTTGTACTGCAAAAGAGGAAATTTTTATATCGATCCGTGGCTGCCGGTTAAAAAAGCTTTGCTCACACACGCTCATGCCGATCACACATATCGCGGTAATCAACAATATCTAGTTCCGGAAGAAGGCAAACGTCTTTCGCGAATTCGTCTCGGCGACGAAGCCGTAATTGAAACCAGCAAATACGGTGAAGCTCAATATATTGACGGCGTTAAAATTTCATTTCATCCTGCGGGGCACGTACTCGGTTCGGCACAACTGCGCGTCGAATACAAAGGCGAAATTTGGGTCGTCTCCGGCGATTATAAACTGACGCCGGATGCGACGTGCGCCCCTTTCGAACCGGTGCGGTGTCATAATTTTATTACCGAGGCGACATTCGGTTTGCCCATCTACCGCTGGACGCCGACCGAAATTATTTTTGAAGAAATCAACCAGTGGTGGAGGCGCAATCAAGAACGCGGAAAAGTTTCGGTAATTTTTGCTTATTCGCTGGGAAAAGCGCAGCGCGTGATGAACGGAATTGACCGCCGCATCGGACGAATCTTCACGCACGGCGCAGTTGAACGTCTGACACAGGCATACCGTGAAAGCGGCGTTGATTTGCCGGAAACAAAATATGTCGGGGCGGTCGAGAATAAAAAAGATTTTGCCGGTTCATTAATCGTTGCGCCGCCGTCAGCCGCCGGTTCAACTTGGTTAAAGCGTCTCGGAGCGCATTCAACCGGCTTTGCTTCAGGTTGGATGGTAGTACGCGGCGCGCGGCGGAGAAAAGCGGTTGACCGCGGTTTTGTTCTTTCAGACCACGCCGATTGGGAAGAGCTGCAAACTGCGATCCGCGCCACGCATGCCGTAACGGTTTTTGTCACGCACGGTTTTATTCCCGAACTCGTTCGCTGGCTTAACGAAAACGGAATGAACGCAAAACCTCTTAAAGCACAATACGTGGGCGAAGAAGGTGAACTCGAAGAACCGGGACATGAACATTAGAAAATTGTAAGGCAAAAGTAAAAAGGTAAAAGGCAAAAGTAAAAATGTCGGGAAATTAAATAAATTTTTGTAATTTTTTATTCCAAAAAAAATTATTCGTTTGCTCAAGAAATAAAAACACGCCAAAGCAGAAAAATGAAACTTTTTACTGAACTTTATACAGAGCTTGACCAGACGAATAAAACCAATGAAAAGATTGAAGCGTTGCGGTTTTACTTTGAGCGTGCCAGCGCTGAAAATGCGGCGTGGGCTTTATATTTTTTGTCGGGCAGAAAACCGCGCCAGATTGTGCCCTCAAAAAAACTGCGTGAATGGGCTTTGGCTTTGACCAATATTCCTGAATGGTTGTTTGACGAATCGCGCGATACGGTCGGTGACGGCGCGGAAACCATTGCGTTGCTTTTACCGAATAATTTTGAAATCGACGAAACGCCGCTGCACGAGTTGGTGGAAAAACGTCTGCTGCCGCTGCGTGGCGCCAGCGAGGAAATTCAGCGTGAAGAAGTTATAAAGTCCTGGAACGGCATGAATTACGCGCAGCGTCTGATTTACAATAAATTAATTTCCGGCAGTTTTCGCGTCGGCGTGTCGCAGCAACTGGTGACGCGCGCGCTTTCGGAAGTCAGCGAGTTGCCGAAAGACATAATTGCGCAGCGTCTGATGGGCAGTTGGGAACCGACCGGTGAATATTATAAACATCTTATTTCAACCGAATTGGGCGCCGACGAAACACCGATTGCCAGACCTTTCCCCTTTCATCTTGCGCACCAGATTGATTTTTCATTAACGGAATTGGGCGATGTCCGGCAATGGCAAGCCGAATGGAAATGGGACGGAATCCGCGCGCAGGTGATAAAACGCGCTGACCAGGCGTTTATTTGGTCACGCGGCGAAGATTTAATTACCGAACGCTTTCCCGAACTTGCCGAAGCCGCCAAGAATTTGCCGAATGGAACAGTTTTAGACGGCGAGATTTTACCTTGGCTGAACGATTCTGTCTTGCCGTTCAACGAATTGCAAAGGCGTATCGGACGCAAAACCATCGGTGCGAAACTGCTCGCTGAAGTTCCGGTCATTTTGCAGTGCTACGATTTGCTCGAATTTGAATCAAAGGATATTCGAATGTTTGAATTTCAGGAACGCCGTCGCCTTCTGAGCGAAGTTCTCGGCGAATTAAATTCTGAAACAAAGAAAATTTTTCGGATAACAGAGGTGGTCGAAGCCGGAAGCTGGGAAGAATTCTCCGAAAAACGCGAATCGAGCCGCTCTCTAAAAGTCGAGGGTTTTATGCTCAAACGAATGACTTCGCCGTACCGAGTCGGGCGGCATCGCGGCGATTGGTGGAAATGGAAAATCGAACCGTACACGATTGACGCGGTTTTGCTTTACGCCCAGAAGGGAACGGGCAAACGCTCAGGTTTGTTCACCGATTATACATTCGCGGTTTGGTCGGGCGACGAACTCGTCCCATTTGCAAAAGCCTATTCGGGCTTAACCGACAAAGAAATTCGCCAAGTTGATAAATTTATCCGCGAAAACACAAAGGAAACTTTCGGACCGGTGCGCAGCGTCACGCCGAAACTCGTTTTTGAACTCGCCTTTGAAGCAATTCAAAAATCGAAACGCCACAAATCCGGCGTTGCCGTCCGGTTTCCGCGCATATTGCGCTGGCGCGAAGACAAAGCGATAAAAGATGCTGATTCGCTCGAAACAATTCACGCGCTGATCGAAAGCCAGGGAACCGCCGATTAAAAAATGAATCAAATTCCGACTTTCGCCATAGAAACTTTACCCGAAGAAAACGGCGTTTTCGTTTTTTTGAATGAAAGCGGTAAAACCATTTTTGTTGGTGTGGCTGAAAATATCAGAGCCGAAATTTCGCGGATTTTGTCTGAGAAAAATCTTCTCACCGAACAAGTTCGAAAAATCAAAGTTCTAAACTCGCGTGAAAAAGATTTAATAAAACTTTACGCCCGGACAGTTCGCCAAAAAAAGCCGTTTTATAATTTGAATCTCAGCCGGCAAAGTTTATTTCCATTTTTAAAAATCACCCGCGAAAAATATCCGCGCCTGCTCATTACGAGAAAAATTCTGAATGACAATGCCGAATATTTCGGCGCATTTCTGCCTGAAACAAAAAGCAGGTTTCTGCTCGATTTTTTGATAAAAACATTTCGTCTGCGAAGTTGCGCAATTGAAATCGACGGAAATTTTCCGGTTCCGTGCACGCAGTTTTACGAAAAAAACTGCGTTGCGCCGTGTGTTGAAAGTCTCTGCGAGAAAGCGGCTTATGACGAAAGAGTTAATTTACTGCGAATATTTCTGGCAAATGACAGAGAAGACTTTGAAAAGTTTGTTCGGCAAAAAATCGACCTGGCTGCGGACGTTTTAGATTTTGAGATAGCCGCTCGCAGGCGTGATT
>JALZOH010000029.1 GCA_030857305.1 Acidobacteriota bacterium | reverse complement strand
CTCGTGACCAATCTGCCCCGCGGTGTACGATTCAAGAATCCGGTCTGAATTAAATACGGCTCAATAATCTCCTCGATCGAATCTTTTTCTTCGTTTATCGAAGCGCAAATTGTTCCCAAACCGACCGGTCCGCCGTCGAACTTTTCAATAATTGTTAAAAGCAGTTTTCTATCAATTTCGTCGAGTCCGTAAGTATCAACCTCCATTCGGTTAAGCGCATCCATCGCAATTGTTTCGGTGATTTCGCCTTCGTAATCAACTTCGGCAAAATCGCGGACGCGTCTTAAAAGCCGGTTGGCGATGCGCGGAGTTCCGCGTGAACGTCTGGCGATTTCCCTCGAACCGTTTTCATCAATTTTAACTTTTAGAATATCTGCCGAACGGTTAATGATCGTCTGCAAATCATCGATATTATAAAAATCCAGATGGAAAATAATGCCGAAGCGTCCGCGCAAAGGAGCAGTAATTAATCCGGGGCGAGTCGTTGCGCCGACGAGCGTAAATTTCGGCAGCTCCAATTTTATCGAACGTGCTGCCGTGCCTTGCCCGATCATCAAATCGAGGTTGTAATCCTCCATCGCCGGATAGAGAACTTCTTCAATCGCTGGATTCAGGCGGTGAATTTCGTCAATAAAAAGCACATCGCCTTCCTGCAAATTGGTTAGAAGCGCAGCGAGGTCGCCGCTCTTCTCGATAATCGGTCCGGCGGTAGATTTGAGTTCCGCGCCCATTTCGTTGGCAACAATGAGAGAAAGTGTCGTTTTACCGACGCCGGGTGGACCAGTCAGAAGAATATGGTCGAGAGCTTCGCGGCGTTTGAGCGCGGCTTTGATGAAGATTCGCAGATTGTCTTTGACCTTGCGCTGTCCGATGTATTCGCCAAGCTGCGCCGGACGCAAGGAAAGCTCGATCTGCTTTTCCTCATCATCAAAAGCATTTCCGTCGCGGTTGTCGTTATTTTCAAAATCTTCGGTCATTTACTTTAGAAAAAGCAGAAAAACAGTAAAGATGTTTTTTATCATTATTAACCTTTTGCCAAAAGCTGCAGACTCTTGCGGAGAAGTTTTTGCACGCTCATTTCCGTTCCGTCCTGAACGGCTTGTTTCAAGGCTTTCTCCGCAGCATTACGCTGATAACCCAAATTAATCAGTGCCGACAGCGCATCGTCATAAACCGCGTCAGCCGATGTGGGGGCGTTCGAGGCAGCAGCGCGTTCTTCAACCGACGCGGAAGAAATTTCATTTAATTTATCGCGCAATTCAATAACGAGTCGTTCGGCGGTTTTCTTGCCGACACCGGGAATCGAAGTCAGACGCGCTAAATTGTCTGTGCGCACGGCGACAATTATTTCGTCCGCGCTCATCCCCGAAAGCATTGTAATGGCGAGCTTCGGACCGATGCCCGAAACAGTAATTAATTTCAAAAATAATGAGCGTTCACGCAAAGTTCTAAAGCCGAAAAGCTGAAGCGAATCTTCGCGGACATACGTGTAAATGCGAAGCTCGATATCTTCGCCCGCCTCGCCAAGTTCGTAAAATGTCGAAAGCGGAATCGTTATATCATAACCGACACCGTTCGTCTCGATAATTACCGTATTTGCTTCTTTTTCTAAAAGTTTTCCTTTGAGATATGCAATCATTGTTTCACACTTGAAACACAAATTGTAATGGATAATCTTTTTCAGGGCAACGATAAAAAAGCGTTTAGTCATCTTTAAGGTTTGCGAACTTTTTCACTTTCTAATTTTAAGAATATAATGCCGACACGAATGAAGGTTGAAAAAATTTCAGAATTGACCACCAATCGAATGAGCGTTTATCTGCGCTGTTTGAATGAACTCGCGGCGGAAGGCACAAAAACCGTTTCGTCAGAAACGATTGCGAAACGCTTTCACTTGAATTCCGCCCAGATTCGCAAAGATTTAGCTTATTTCGGTGAGTTCGGCGTGCGCGGCGTCGGTTATTATGTCGAGGAATTGTGTGAACATTTAACGAAGATTCTTGGACTTAACAAAGAGCATCGGGTGGCTATTATCGGCGCAGGAAGACTCGGTACGGCTCTGACGGATTATTACGGTTTTACACAATCAAATTTTGTTGTTTCCGCTCTTTTCGATACGGATAAAAACAAAATCGGGCAGAGGGTCAGAGATGTAATAATTTATGACATCAAAGACTTTGACCAGGTCGCGAAAAAAGATAAGATAGATGTTGCGGTCATTACGGTTCCCGCCCCATTTGCTCAGAGCATTTTAGAGCAAGTAACAAAGGCAGGAATTAAAGCTGTGATGAATTTTGCGCCGACACCTTTGCGGGTTGAAGGTAATGTGAAGCTAAAAACGGTCGATTTAACGATTTCACTCGAAAGTCTTTCATATTTTTTGGCGCAGCCGAGTAACTTTAATGGAAAAAAGTGAAACTTTTTTCGCCTGTAAAACGAATTAGTTTAAAGAGAGTTTTTAATTTATCAAGAGGTGATTTTTATGTATGGTATGGGTTTTATAAAAAAGGTTGTTCCGTTTTTCCTTACATTCGCCATCGGTTTATTTGTGGCAAGCTTTTTTGTCTCGATTGCCGCGCCGAGTTTTAAGATTCCAAATCGTGGCTGGAAAAGACATCAGCAGTATCACCAACGAATAGAATCTGAAAATCAACGCCTGCGCGAAAAGAATTTGCGTCTGGAAAGAGAACTAGCCGAAAAGGAAAGACAGGAAGAAATTGTTTTTTCCCCTGACGCTAATTTTGATGTGCCGCCGCCGCCACCGATGCCCCCTGCGCCATACAAACCGATGTCTCAGCGCAGATAAATTTTTAGGCGACGAGTAAACCTGAAAACCACAGTTAGCCCGATCGAACGCAAAACAAAGTTTTTCTCCGAGCGTTCAGTTATGCTAATCTGTGGTTTCTTGTTTTATGGACGAACTCGAGGCGCGAAAATTAATCGTTGAAGTTGGAAAACTTCTTTACGAACGAAGTTACGTTGTTTCCTCAGACGGCAACGTCAGCATTCGCCTGGATGAAAATCGCGTCATCGCCACGCCGACAATGACTTCAAAAGGGCGCATGAGTGAAGACGGTTTGGCAATTACAGACCTCGAAGGCAAGCCTCTCAACGATAAAAAAGCCTCGTCGGAACTGGCGATGCACCTTTTGATTTACAAGCTGCGTCCCGACATTAACGCCGTCTGTCACGCGCATCCGCCGCACGGAACCGCTTTTGCCGCCGCCGGAATGGCGATTGACGCGCCGATTTTGTCCGAAGTTATTTTAACTCTCGGCTGTGTTCCTTTAACCGGTTATGGAACGCCTTCGACTTCGGAACTCAGCGAATCAATGAAGCCGTTTGTCGAACATCATAACGCGCTGCTGATGGCGAATCACGGCGCGGTTGCTTACGGCGAAGATTTGTGGCAGGCGTTTGACCGCCTTGAAACCCTCGAGCACACGGCGAAAATTGCCATTCTTTCCCGCGCCCTGGGCGGCGCGAACGATTTGCCAAAAGATGCCATCAAAAAACTCATCAATATTCGGGAGAAAGCCGGTTATTTGACTGAAGCGGCGCGCTGTCAGTCGTGCGGTTATTTAGAAGAAACAGGAATCAGCTGCGGACATGATGAAATTACAAATATTAAACCGGAGATTTCAAAAACAAACGGCGCGAAGTTTTTATTTACACGTGAAGAACTGATAGAATTGCTGAGCCAAGCGGCAAACGGAAGATAAATGATTTATGCAGTTCCAGATAAAATTTATTCTTTGGAAGAATATCTTGAGTTAGATTTCAAAACGGACGCGAAGTATGAATTTTTCGACGGCAGACTTGTTGAAATAAGCGGCGTTATACACGAAATACGATGATGACATTTGGTTTCAGAGTGAATATAGTAAGGGCGAGACTTTGAAACTCGAATCGCTCGAATGCGAACTTGAAGTTGACGAAATTTATCAGAAAATTATTTTTGAATCATAATTTTTAGGAGAAACTTAAATGCAAGAAGCGTTAGGAATGGTCGAGACGAAAGGCTTGGTAGCGATGATTGAGGCGGCGGACGCGATGGTCAAAGCCGCTAATGTTCAACTTGTTGGCTACGAAAAAATCGGCGCCGGTTTTGTAACAGCGATTGTGCGCGGCGATGTCGCGGCGGTCAAGGCGGCAACAGATGCCGGCGCGGCGGCGGCGCGGCGGGTCGGCGAACTGGTCAGCGTTCACGTTATTCCGCGTCCGCATGGAAGCGTTGATGATGTTTTACCGATTGGCTTAAACAACTAAAAAAGCAGTTGGTAGTAAGTTGTCGGAAACTTCTGCTACTGACTGCTAAATACTGATTATTAAAGATGATTATTGCACGCATTCTCGGCACGGTTGTTTCAACGCAGAAAGATGAACGCCTCAGTGGTAAGAAACTCCTGATCGCAAAACCCATTAACCTCGACGGCACAGACCAGAACGGTTACGTTGTCGCTGTTGATACGGTTGGCGCGGGTTATCACGAAAAAGTTTTAGTGGTCGCCGGCTCCTCGGCGCGGCTTGCCGAAGGCAATAAGGATTGTCCGGTTGATTCGGCAATTGTCGGCATAATTGATTCTTTTGAAGTGAATAGTGACAATAAATCGTAAATAGAATTGCGATTTTCACAATTTACGATTCACGAAGTATGCAGCTTGCACGCGTCATCGGAACAGTGGTTTCCACCGTCAAAAACGAATCGCTCGAAGGGCGGAAATTTTTAATTGTGCAAACTTTAAATGCGGATTTAACCGCGAAAGGAAAACCGCAAGTTGCGCTCGACGCGGTTGGCGCGGGCATCGACGAATTAGTTTTCTGGTGTCGCGGTAAAGAAGCCGCTTTTCCTTTCAAGCGTGACTCGACACCGACCGATTGCACGATTGTCGGCATCGTTGATTCGGATTCGCACGTTTATAAGTTTGGAGAGTGTGCGGAGTCTTGAGAGTCCGGAGTAAAGTTGAATTATTTCTTGACTCTCCAAAATCTCGACTGAATTATGCTTCTTGCAAAAGTCATCGGAAATGTGGTCGCCACGCAGAAGAATCAGCGTTACGAAGGAGCGCGCGTAATGCTCTGTCGACAAATAACACCCGAAGGCAAAGAGATGGACAACACAATGCTTGCGCTTGATTCGGTTTCGGCTGGTGAAGGCGACGTTGTTTTGATAGTGCAGGAAGGCTGGAGCGCGTCAACGGCTTCGACCGGAAAGCCGGGTGCGGCAATTGATTCGGCAATTATCGGTATTGTGGATTATATTGATTTGCTGCCGAATGAACATTTGTAGGGCACGCCAAAGTGCTTGCCCAAAGGGACGTATGTCGCTAAAATATTTTGCTGATATTCAAGCTGAATTTAATGAAAGAAATTTTCGCTTGCGCTCATTAGGCAGGCACAAGACCTGCCCCAACAATTATGCCTAATGAAAAACCCGATATACTAGCCGAAAAAATCGCGCGTCTCTTGCAAACGGAAACGCACTCAAGCGATTTTTCTTCGTTGCGGGGGAGCCTTGAAAAAATCAATCAACGATTAGACAAAATCGAATTCCAGATGTCTCCGCAAAATCCGCAATTCGCAACTCGAGTGTCGCACTCGAACCATCCGAGCCAGCACAAATTTGAAATAGCCGAAGCCGTCGCGCAGGAAGCCACTGAAAGTTTTGAAACGGAAAAGGCTTGCCCGTATGAACCGACGGGCAAGCCTTGTGACCATTGCGCGATGTGCAATTCGCGCGGATTTTAAGTTCGTTTATTTATTTGCCGGAGCGTTGCTTTTCCGCAAAGAATCCGGGCTGCCGATGTCGGGTACTTGTTTTGCAGAATCATCGGCTTTAAAGAACGGTTCTTCTTTGAAACCAAGCAAACCTGCGGTTAAAACAGCCGGAAAAGAATTGCGTGCGGTGTTGTAACCCGTAACCCCATCGTTATAGTCAAGTCGAGCGACGTTGATGCGATTTTCTGTCCCCGAAAGTTCATTCTGGACGTTCATAAATGCTTCGTTTGAACGAAGTACAGGATAATTTTCCTGTAAACTCAAAAGCCGTCCGATTGTTCCGCCGAAACTATTGTTCGCTTCGATCACCGCTTGTTTTTGTTCCGGCGTTTTATCACCGTCCGCGCCTTGCGGAGCGGCTTGGGTCGCATTAAGCAGACGCGAGCGCGCATCGGCAATTTGTCCAAAAACTTCCTGCTCTTGAATTGCCGACATCTGGGCAGCTTTGACCAGATTCGGAATCAAATCCGCACGTCTCTGCATTGCGCTTTCGACGTTTGCCCATTTACCTTTCACGCCTTGTTGTTTGGCGGTTAAATCATTGTAGCTGCAACCGCTTAAGCCGAATACGGCGAATAACGCGATTGTTAATAAAATTCCTCTTTTCATTTTTTGTCTCCTCATAAAAAGTTAATTGTTAATTGTTCTCGTTAATGGCAATCGTTCTTCGACAATTAACCATTAACCATTTACGATTTTTATACCTTATCCACTGCTTCCACTACATATTCAATCTGCTGCATATAATCGGCAAAAAGCTGATTAACAGATTTATCGTCAAGTGTTTTAGCAGTGTTATTTTCCTTAAAATCAAGGATTTTTTCAAACGGTTCACCGTCAATCTTTAGATGCTGCGCGGTGGCAGCAACAATTTCGTGTTTGGCAATTGGCGGCGCAACGTTATGAAGCAGTAAAACCGCCCGAAGAAGGGCGATAAAATCCGGTAAGCTATTCGCCATCAAAGCCGTCAAACTCTGCTTTGAAGTTGATGCCGGAATAAAAGCGCGGCGCAGTTTTATTAATTTGCTTCGCAGCTCGTATTCGGTTTGATGACGCAAATACTCATCGGAAATATTCAGCGCTGCCAAAACATTCTCGCCGTAAAGAACAATGTGCGCCTGCTCCATCTGATGAAATTCGATTGGGAAAACATCCGCCGCGTTTTGCAATTCGGAAACCGTGAAATAGACGGGAACGGAATGTCCTAATCTGCTCCACTCGCGCATCGGCGCTTGAGCGGCGCGTAAATCTTCGGGCGTAATTTTGTGCAGCGCAATCAGTAAATTGTAATCCGATTGATTTTTGATAAAATCACCGGTCGCCGCCGAGCCATACAAGACGACCGAAGCCAGATTTCTACCGTGCGTTCCTTTCAAATCGTCAATAAATGCGTCAAATTGATGTTTCATAAAAGAGTTCAAAGTTCAAAGTTCAATGTTTGATTTTTACTTTGAACGTTGAACTATTTCCTACCAGTCGCCGCCCGCGCCGCCGCCGCCGAAGTCACCGCCGCCGCCAAATCCGCCCCAACTGTCGCCGCCACCGCCGGAACTTCCGCCCCAGCCGCCGGATGAAGAACCGCCGCCGCTGTTGCCCAAACCTCCAAGAATAATCCACGGCAGAACGCTGCCCGCGCCGCCACCGAAACCGCCACCGCCGCGACGGTTGCCGCCGCCCCCACCCCGACCGAAACGGCTAAAAATTATTATCAAAAGTACAAACAGAATTATTAGGCAAGTCATAAAATTACAGGATGAACCTGAGCTTCTTCGCTCTCCTTTTTGAGGGGTTGGCTCGGCGACCGGACTAACTCCGCTCTGCTTTGCTTCAATCGCTCCAATATAAGCCTCGATTGTATCGGTGATACCTTTAGCGTAGTTTTGCTGCTTAAATGCCGGAACAAGGTTTTGACGCTGCAGTTGTCCGACCAAACCGTCGGGCAATTCGTCTTCCAAATCCTTGCTGACGTGCGTGAAATATTTCCGGTCTTCAATCGCAATAAAAAGCAGCGCACTCGGATTATCATCTTCCTTTGAACCGATTTTCCATCCGCGCGCAACCGCCAGCGAATAATCAAAAATCGGACGATCGCCCGTCGTGTTGACGATGGCGACGGCAAGTTCGACCGGCGGATTGGTCTTTTCCTTAAATTCCTTAATGCGCGTTTCTAATTGCTGCTTAGCGCCGGTATCGAGGACGCCGACGAAATCGTTGACAAAGCCGGTCGGAGCAGGAAGCGGCGATTCATTTTGTGAAAACGGACTCGCGCCCTGCGAAAAGGCTTCCAGACTCGCCAAACTAAAAAGCAAGGCGAAGAATAATACGCGAATTTTTACTGCCGAAAGTCTTTTTATCATTCTTATAATTTACAGGCTTATTGACCAGCCCCAAACAATACGAAATTATTTTTGTAAAGTTCTACTTTTCTAATAATAAATGTAAAGCGTAGTGTATCAGGAAAAATAGCGCAACACCCGCGAAAACCGCGAGTGAAACGAGGGGACGTTTTCCGCCGTGATGATTGACTTCGGGAATCAAATCACTTGCCGCCACGTAAAGCGTGACACCACTGGCGACGGGAAGCGCGTAGGCAAGCGTAAACCCAACGTCGCCAACCAGATAGAAAACAAAAACGCCGAGTAGAGTGGTCGCGCCGACTAAAGTTGTGGCGAGCAGAACTTCTTTGCGATTTTTTCCGGCAGCCAGAACCATCGAGCCGATCGTAAAACCTTCGGGGAATTTATGAAGAAAAACAGCGATAAATACCAAAATTCCGACTTTAAAATCAACCTGCGCGGCAGCGGAAATCGAAACACCGTCAAAAAATGTGTGAATCAAAAGCCCGCCGATCGCCGTGTAAGCCGACCGCGCCGAGATCAGATGATCAGGATGCACTTCTTCGCCCAGATGAAAATGCGGTGCGATGGTGTGTTCAAAAAACTGCGTCAAAAGATAACCGGCGAGCAGGAGCATCATCGGAAAAACTAAAAAATTTCCGCTCTCTGCGCCGACGCGCTTCTGCCAAATTTTAATCGCTTCCGGCAAAACGTCAATAAATGTTACGGCAAGCATAAAGCCCGCACCCAATGCTAAAACGTATTTCAGGACTTTTTTGTAGTTTCTTTGGACACCCCTCGGAAAGAGAATCAATCCGCCAAGCACGTTTGCGAGAGCCGCGATAACGCCGAAAGCGAGAAGTTGAATAAGCGTAATGTCCATAGGGTGAAAAATTGGGTTCTGATTAAAACAAATGACGATAAACTTTAGCGCAAACATCCCCGAAAGGAAAACATAAAACTCCACAAAAAATAATAGAAAATACTCGGTCGAACAACTGCCGGAATTTAAACACTTGATTAAGTTAAAAAATCCAAAATTAACCTTGACAGAGTTTAAATAATAATCGTAATATGCTGATGATTAGTTGAAATCAGTCCAATTCGAATTTTGGACAAAAAAGTTCCTAACTGAGCAGTGTTTAAGTTTAAGCACTTTCCACAGAGAATTTCTAAACAGATATTATGCGAAATTCGTTAACGGAAGAGGACGGTCAAAAAATTCCGGTTTTTCGCATAAAATCAACGACAATTAATTTTTAGTATTTTTGTTACGGATTTTTGACAAGGTAATCTCGGTGTGTCTTGGTGCGAGAAAATCGCATTTTTAGAATTTTTCACCGTGCTCTTTGAAAATGCTGCAAAATAAAGCTGAAAATATACACAAACCGGTTTTGCTCGCTGAAACTTTGCGAATGCTCGATCCGCATTCAGGCGAAGTTTTCGTCGATGCGACGCTTGGTTTAGGCGGACATACGGAAGCCGTTTTGTCGCTTCTCGCCAACATCCGGGTTATCGGCATTGACCAAGATGCCCAGGCAATTGAGCTTGCACAGCAGAGATTAGCAAGTTTTGGAGATAGATTTAAGGCGTTCCACGCAAATTTTTCAGATGTTTTGCAAGTCCTCGAAAAAGCCGAAATTGAAATGGCAGACTGCATTTTAGCAGATTTGGGAGTTTCCTCCCTGCAGTTTGACAGCGAAACGCGCGGTTTTAGTTTTAGGTTTGACGCGCCGCTCGATATGCGGATGAACGCCGAAGCGGAGACGGAAAACGCCGCCGAGCTGCTCGAAACGCTTTCAGAATTTGAGATTGCGCGCATTATTTACGAATACGGCGAAGAAAGATTTTCCCGCCGCATTGCGCGCCGCGTCGTCGAGCGAAGAGTGCGCGGTGAGTCTGTCAAAACGACTAAAGAGCTTGCCGAATTAGTTGAAAAAGCGGTTTGGCGAGGCAAAAAAGACAAGATTCATCCGGCAACGAAAACTTTTCAAGCATTGCGGATTGCCGTCAACGGCGAACTTGAAATTTTAGAACAATTTGTCAGGGACAGCGTTGAGATTTTGAAAAAAGACGGACGGCTTGTTTTGATAACTTTTCACTCTTTAGAAGATCGCATTGTGAAACAGACAATGCAGAAATTAGCGGGAAAATGTTTCTGTCCGCCGAGAATGCCCGAATGCGTGTGCGGAGCAACCCGGGAGATTGAAATTTTAACGCGCAAGCCGATTGTGGCGACCGAACAGGAAACGACCGACAATCCACGTGCCCGAAGCGCCAAACTTCGCGCGTGTCGAAAGATAAATTGATTGAATTAATTGTTTAAGATGCAGGTAAAAAAATGAGCAGAAAAAACATTACCAAAAATAATCCAACCAAAAATGCCTCCCGGGAACGCAAATCTATTCCGTGGCGATACCGCCTTTTAACGCTGGTCTGCGGGTTGCTTTTGGTGGTCGGCTTCTTTTTTGCCGCCCGGCAGCATTTTGCATCTTTTGATTTTCGGGTCAAAAACTCCAGATTGAAAAAGCAAATTGAAGAACTCGAAGCTGACAAGCGAAGACTTCTGCTTGCCAAAGAAATTGCGCTTTCACACAGTGAAATCAAAAAAGCCGCCAAAAAAATCGGTTTGACCGACGTGTCGGCGAACAAAACAGTCGCCTTGCGTACGGAAACTCCGCTTCAGAAGAAACCACGTCCGGAAAAATCTCTTGTAGAACAATCAAAACCAACGTCTTCAGCTTTAGTGAAAACTGAAGAATCCAAAAGAGAGGCGAAAAAGCCTGAAAGTGCTGTCAAAAAATCGCCGGAACCAAAAGATAAACAGGATAAAACTAAAACGCCGCAGATTGTTAAAAGATAAAGTGTCGAAGCTTAATCCGGTTTCGCGCGGACAAATTTTGAAGTTAAGGTAATAAAGAAATCCCGTACTTTAGAAAATGCGAGAATACACAAGAGAAATCAGCCGAAAAAACGATTCGATGCAAACCGCATTCACGCGCTTTATGCTGATTGTCGCACTTTTTATTTTATGGATTGGCGCAATCGGCGTCCGGCTTGTTCATCTGCAAGTCAATCAAAGCGAATGGCTGCGCGAAAAGGCTCTTGATCAAAGGCGCGACCAAATAAAAAGCAAAACGTTGCGCGGCACTATTTTCGACCGATCGGGACGCGCTTTAGCAATGAGCGTCAAAGTCAAATCTTTGTTTGCAGACCCCGCTGAGATTGAAGATGTTGGGGTGACGGCGAAAAAAGTCGCTTCCGCGCTCAAAGTTAGCCCGAATGACATTTTGAACAATTTGCGCGAAGCAAAAGAAAGCGGCAAAAGATTCATTTGGCTGGCGCGAAAAATTGACGAAGACACGGTGCAAAAACTTAATGAAGCCTTAAAAGAGCCGGAACTAAAAAAATTTGACGAGCCAAAATCTGCCGGCTTGCATTGGAGAGAAGAACAACAACGCTCGTACCCATACGGCGCTCTCGCATCGCAGGTCGTCGGCTTTAGCGGCTTGGACGACGCTGGACAAGCGGGAATCGAACTTTCTCAGGAAGAAAACTTGCGCGGCGCAACGGTTAAAACCTGGCAGGACCGTGATCGTCTGGGCAGAGTTTATGACGAATCGGAAGTAACACGCGAACCGCCGAAAGATGTCGTTTTGACGATTAGTCATTCGATTCAATACAGGGTTGAAGAAGCACTCCGGTCTGGTGTCAAAGCGGCGCATGCAAAATCGGGAATGGCGGTTGTGTTAGACCCAAAAACCGGCGAAGTTTTAGCAATGGCGAATTATCCGACCTTTGACCCGAATAACACTGGCGCATTTCCGGCGGAAAATTATAAGAATAAGGCTGTGCAGAGCAGTTACGCGC
>JALZOH010000337.1 GCA_030857305.1 Acidobacteriota bacterium | reverse complement strand
CTGGCATGGAATCTTTATAAAAAAGGCGAATTCGAGGAAGCTAAAAAAATTATTACGGAAGCGATGCGCTTAAAGACAAAAGACGCTCGAATTTTTTATCACGCCGGAATGATTGAAAAAGGTTTAGGGAATAAAAAAGCCGCTGCAGAGTATCTTCAGAAAGCTGTGCAAACAAATCCGTCATTTGATATTCTGCAAGCGGAAAATGCCAAACAAGCCCTGCAGGAACTAAAACAGCTTTAGAATTTAGAGTCGGGCTTTAAAATTTTGTTAAGCCAGCACTTCAAACAAAAACATTACAAAGTTATGCGAAAACAAATTTATTTATTAGCGTTACTTTTAATGTTTGTCATTGCCGGATTAGCTACGGCGCATCCTCTCGGGAATTTCAGCGTAAATCAGTATTCACAAATTGAGGTTGAAAAAGCGCAAGTCAAATTGCGCTCTGTTCTGGATATGGCGGAGATTCCGACATTTCAGGAATCGCAAACGATTGACACAGACCAGGACGGCTCACTTTCTCAAGATGAAATAAATATTTATGCAGGTAAAATCACGCCGACTTATCTTTCCAACCTTTTGCTCGTCGTTGATGGTCAACCGATTGAACTTCGGGAAATTGCCAAGAGTATCAGTTTGCCCCTCGGCTCAGGCAATCTTCCGACGCTAAGAATCGAATGGGATTTGCTCGGTGATTTGCCAATCGAGAACTTAAGCGCCGTTCATCGATTAAATTTTGAAAACAAAAATTATTCCGAGCGCGTCGGCTGGAACGAAATTGTTGTCGGTCGCGTCGGTGGCATTAATATTTTTAACAGTTCAGCATTTGGCAGCGGAATTACAAATGAATTAAAAGCGTATCCGGAAGAAACTTTGAACGCGCCCTTGAGCGAAAAAAAGGCGGAATTTTCTTTTTCTTCGAGCGCGATTCCCGACGGCGCAAAAGTTTTACAAAACCGCGACGGACACGTCAGCCCGCCCGTCGAAAAAGACAAGTTTGCCGAACTGATCAACGTGCCGAAAATTACGTTTCCGATTGTGCTTGCCGGTTTGCTGCTCGCTTTCGGTTTCGGCGCGATGCACGCGATGTCGCCCGGACACGGAAAAACCGTTGTCGGGGCGTACCTGGTCGGTTCGCGCGGCACGATTAAACACGCCGTATTTCTCGGCTTGACAGTGACAATTACGCATACACTCAGCGTCTTCGCGCTCGGTATCGTCGCGCTTTTTGCCTCAAATTATATTTTGCCCGAACGCTTGATGCCGTTTCTCAGTTTTGTATCGGGTTTGCTTGTTTTCTTTATCGGATTGACGCTTTTCAAAGATCGTCTGTTTTCGTTTTTGGGCTGGAAGACAAATAGCCATCACCACGATGAACACGGTCACGATCATCTGGATGAAGACGGATTTTTCGGCAGTGACAGCCACACGCATTCGCACGGGGGTTCAACGCATACGCACGGCGGACGGGCGCATACGCATACGCCGCCGGAAAACATATCCTGGCGTAACTTGCTGGCGCTGGGAGTTTCCGGCGGTCTGCTTCCCTGCCCGTCAGCGCTTATTTTGATGCTCTCCGCTATTTCATTAAACCGCATCGGTTACGGAATAATTTTGACGCTGGTTTTTAGTATCGGTTTAGCCGCGACTTTAACGGCGGTTGGATTAACGTTTCTTTACGTCGGAAAGTTTTTTGATAGTCCTACGCTCAACAATAATCGAATCATCAAAGCTCTGCCGGTTTTCAGCGCGTTTGTTATTACTTGCGTCGGCGCGGTTATCTGTTATAACTCTTTAGTATAGTTTTTATTTTTACCAGAGTTTCTAAATGTCAGAAATTTTATTATTAATATTTTCAACCTCGACGGCGACAGTTTTGTCGCTCGGCTTTTTTCTCGGGCTAAAACACGCTGTTGAAGCCGACCATTTAGCAGCGGTGTCGACAATCGTGACGGAACGCCGAAGCCTTTTAAGCTCAGCAATAGTTGGTGGTTTATGGGGACTCGGACACACAATTTCTCTTTTTATCGCGGGCATTTTCGTACTTCTGCTCGATTTTCAAATCAGCGAAACGACAGAGCGAATGCTCGAGTTCGGCGTTGGCATAATGCTTGTTTTACTTGGGCTTAATGTCCTGCGAAAAATTGTTGAAGGCGGAACGCTTCATTTTCATACGCACGAGCATGGCAGCCGAGTCCACGTTCATCCGCATCTGCACGAACCCGGCGAAGAGCATGAACCGCAATCGCATCACGGTTTTTCCTTCAGCCCGCGCGCAGTTGTCATCGGAATGATTCACGGACTGGCGGGAAGCGCGGCATTGATGTTGCTTGTAATTCCAACGATTAATTCAACCCCCATGGGCTTGCTTTACATTTTAATTTTCGGAATCGGCTCAATCGGCGGAATGATGCTGATGAGTTTCCTTGTTGGCTTACCTTTTCAAATAACGGCTCTCCGCTTTAACCGCTTTAATCTTCTTCTACAGTGCGTCGCAGGTCTAATCAGCGTTGGTCTCGGTCTGTTTATAATTTACGAAAAAGGCGTCGTCGAAGGATTATTTGTTTAATCGCCGATGATTAATTTTGACGCGCAAATTTGCACGGATTTTGATGCCGTGACCAAGCGCGAGTGGCTTGAGACAAACGGCATTGGCGGTTTTGCTTCTTCGACTGTTTCAGGCGCCAATACGCGCCGCTATCACGGACTTTTGACTGCTGCGACAAAACCACCGCTTGGGCGCATAACGATGCTTTCCAAATTTGAAGAGACTCTTTTTATCGATGATCAATCGTTTGAACTTTCGACAAACCAGTATCCAAATGTTGTTTATCCGGAAGGCTATAAATATTTGAAAAACTTTCGTCTGGCGCCTTTTCCGGTTTGGACTTTTGAAATTCAAGGCGTTGAGATTGAGAAAAAAGTTTTTATGCTTTACGGCTCAAACACAACGGTCATCGAGTTCAAAGTTCAAAGTTCAAAGTTCAAAGTTCAATTAGAATTAAGACCGCTGCTTTCATTTTCTGATTATCATCAATTGCAGCAGGAAAACAATAAATTCGATTTGACCTTTGTAGCCCGCGAAAATCTTATAACTGTGCGACCTTATGCGGAGATGCCGCCGCTTTATTTTGCGAATAATTCCGTCAGCGCCAGAAAAACAGGCGTTTGGTATCGAAATTTTGAGTATGCGATTGAGAAAGAGCGCGGTTTTGATTTCTCGGAAGATTTATTTCAGCCCTTTGTCTTTCAGTTCGATTTGTCTGAACCGGCAATCGTGATTGCTTCAAGTGAACCTCAAAAATTTTCCGAGCCGCAAACCTTTGAGAATAAAGAGATTGAGCGGCGCGAGAATTTAATTAAAACTGCTGATGCGAAAGATGATTTCATCAAACAACTCGTTCTTGCGGCTGACCAATTCATTGTTTCGCGCGGCACGGGGAAAACGATAATTGCCGGTTACCCGTGGTTTTCCGATTGGGGACGCGACACGATGATTGCCTTAAACGGATTAACTTTGGCAACGAACCGCGCCGAAATTGCAAAAAGTATTCTGCTTGAATTCTCGAAACATATTTCCGAAGGAATGCTGCCGAATCGCTTTCCTGATGCCGGTGAAACGCCCGAATATAACACGGTTGACGCAACTC
>JALZOH010000336.1 GCA_030857305.1 Acidobacteriota bacterium | reverse complement strand
TTACCGCGACGACCTTTCGACAGTCGGCGCAAACCCGATTGTCAACCGGACGGAACTTGACGAAGATATTTCCGATAAAATTATTGTTTTGATTGACGATGTGCTTTATACGGGAAGGACGATTCGCGCCGCGCTCGACCAATTAATGGATTTTGGACGTCCGAAAAAAGTGCAGCTCGCCGTCTTAATTGACCGCGGGCGTGTACACCGTGAATTGCCGATTCAAGCCGACTACATCGGCAAAACCGTGCCGACAAAAAAAGCTGAAATTATCAAAGTAATGCTCAAGGAATATGACGACGAGGAAGCTGTCTGGATTTACGAGCGTCCGAGTGAATGATTATCCAAAGCAAGGTATTGAGCCTTGCTTTTTTTACGAAAGAAATAGGAAAGAAAATGGATAAACCGTTTCGCCGCCGAGATTTACTTGGAATCCGCAATCTTTCCGCGGCGGAAATTGTCGGAATTCTCGACACTGCGGAGAATTTCCGTGAAGTAAATGCGCGTGAAATAAAAAAAGTTCCGACATTGCGCGGCAAAACCGTTATCAATCTTTTCTTTGAGGCTTCTACGCGCACCCGCACATCATTTGAACTTGCCGCCAAACGCCTATCTGCTGATGCAGTCAATATCAGCGTTTCTTCTTCAGCCTTAACAAAGGGCGAAACTCTGATTGACACCGCTTTGAATCTTGACGCGATGGCGCCCGATTGCATCGTCGTTCGCCATTCGAGCGCAGGCGTTCCGCACCAACTGGCAAAAGTCAGCAAAGCAGCGATTGTTAATGCCGGTGACGGCGCCAACGAACATCCGACCCAAGCGCTACTCGACGCCATGACGATACGGGAACACAAAGGCAAAATCGAGAATTTACAAGTTGCGATTGTCGGCGATATTCTGCATTCCCGCGTTGCGCGTTCAAACATTCATCTTTTAACCAAACTCGGTGCGTCTGTCAGAGTTGCCGGTCCGAAAACGCTTGTTCCCCGCGATTTTCAGTCGCTCGTTGAAAAAGACTTGTATGTTGCGCCGAATGTCGAAGAAGCGATTGAGGGCGCGGATGTCGTTATGATTCTGCGGATTCAGCGTGAACGGCAAGATTCAGCTTACTTCCCAACACTGCGCGAATACGCCATTCATTACGGCTTGACTCAGGAACGTCTCGATTTAGCAAAATCCGACGCCATCGTGCTGCATCCGGGACCGATGAATCGCGGCATCGAAATCGCCTCGGACGTGGCAGATAGCTCGCGCTCTCTGATTTTAGACCAAGTAAAATACGGCGTTGCCGTGCGAATGGCAGTTTTGTATCTAGCAACTGGAGGAAATCCGGGCTGATGAGTGAAGTATTTGAGATAATCGGAAAAATTTCCGAAATTTCAACAATTGCCACCAGGTCAAAAATCCGTGAAATTACTGATTTGCGAGAGAAAGTCAGTCATGGACGTTGGGGAAATTAAAAGGAATTGCCCAGGTAAAACTGCAAAATGGTAGAATAAGACTTGCCGAACTGCATTGATATGAAGCACATAGAATCGGAAAAAGAAATACAAAAATCAAAACATTTTTGGATTAAAGATATGAATCATAAAGACAGACACTTTGTTTTGTGCAATAAAAACGAAGATTGCGAAGATTTGGAAATCCGCAAAATCTACGAAGTTTTTCCTGATGAAAATGCGGCAAAAGACGTATATATTCGCATTGTTGACGAATCGGGCGAAGATTACTTTTACCCATCGAATTATTTTTATCCCGTCGAGATTGCCCAAAACGTCCGCGAAACTCTGCTTCGAGTTGCCTAAATAAAATTAGCGAAAGGTTTTTTGATTAAAATAACCGCAAGGAGATTTACAAAATGATACAGATGACATTACAAACGGCAGAAAAAAGTTGGGCGGAAATTTTGCGGAAAGCGATAGCTGGTGAAGAAGTTATCATCGAACGCGACGGCAAACCGATTGCAAAAGTTTCTCCTGTCAAATCCGACGAAGATTGGTTTGGAATGGACGAAGGTAAAATTTGGATTGCCGATGATTTTGATGAAACACCCGAAGAATTTTTGGGGTCTTTTGGTGGAGTGGATGAAAAGTGAAAATTTTAATTGACACGCAAATTTTTCTCTGGCTTTTCGGTTTCGTTAGTCGAATTTCGCCGGATATTGAAAACTTGCTGAAAAGCGGAAACCCCAACCTTTACTTTTCAGCCGCCAGCGTTTGGGAGATTGCCATAAAATACGGTAACGGTAAACTTCATCTTCCAGACAAACCTGAAATTTTTGTTCCTGATAGAATGAGCCGCACCAATTTCATACGACTCGAAATCACGCACGAACACGCTTTGGCGGTAGCAAATCTGCCCCAAATCCACAAAGACCCGTTTGACCGTCTTTTAATTGCACAAGCAATAAGCGAAAACTTAACGCTTTTATCTTCCGATAGCATTTTTGCGCAATATAGCGTGAAGTTTATTGATTCTAAAACTTACAAAATTTGAATGAAACTTTTAATCGCAGGTGGTCATTTAATAGACCCGAAAGAAAATCAAAACAGCGGAAAGAATCTTTTAATCGAGAACGGAAAAGTTGTTGCGTGGCTCGGACAAAATGAATCAGCGCCCAAAAACGCAGAAGTTTTCGATGCAACGGGTTTAATTGTCGCCCCCGGATTTATTGATTTGCACGTTCATCTGAGAGAACCCGGACAGGAACATAAGGAAACGATTGCGAGCGGTTGTGCAGCGGCGGTTGCGGGCGGTTTTACGAGCGTTTGTCCGATGCCGAATACTTCGCCGATTAACGATAATGCCGCCATTACGCGCTATATGATCGAACAGGCGGAGCACGCCGGTTTAGTGAATGTTTTTCCGGTCGGCGCAATTACGAAAAGTTCGGACGGCGCGGAACTTGCGGAGATGGGCGAGATGAAGGCGGCGGGCGCGGTTGCCGTCTCCGATGACGGAAGACCGGTGCCGAATGCCGGAATGATGCGCCGCGCGATGGAATACGCGAAGGATTTTGATTTGCCGGTAGTTGATCATTGCGAAGATAAATCTCTTTCCACAGGCGGTGTGATGCACGAAGGAAAAATTTCGCTTCTGCTCGGGCTCAAAGGAATGCCCGCGCTGGCTGAAGAAATTGACGCAGTGCGTGATATTCTTCTGGCAAAAGAAATTGGGACACACATCCACATCGCGCATATTTCTGCAAAAGGAGCGATTGAAATTGTCCGTCGCGCCAAAAATGAAGGAATAAATGTTACCTGCGAAGTGACGCCGCATCACTTCACACTCACCGATAAAATTGTCGAAGGTTATGATACGAACACGAAAATGTCGCCGCCGCTCAGAAGCGAGGAACATCTCGAAGCAATTTTAGGAGGCTTACAGGACGGCACGATTGACGCCATTGCCACCGACCACGCTCCGCATCACGCCGACGAGAAGGCTCTCGAATATGACCGCGCGCCGTTTGGAATTACCGGTCTTGAATCTGCTGTCGGACTGGCTTTTAACGAATTGATTCATAAAGGAATTATTGATTTGGCGCGTCTGATTGAATTATGCTCAACTAATCCTGCGAAAATTTTCAAATTAGAAAATCGAGGGACTTTGAAAGTCGGTTCAATTGCCGATGTGACAATTCTCGACCCGGATTTG
>JALZOH010000335.1 GCA_030857305.1 Acidobacteriota bacterium | reverse complement strand
TATCGGGTAAAGACATTGGAGTTGCATACGTTGACACCGGCATTGACGCGACGCATCCTGATTTGAAATTAGGGGAAAATGTCGCTCAAAATGTTTTCTTCCCGACTGCAGAAGTTCCTCTTAATCTTCCTTCTGAATTTGTTCCAATTCTTCCGGTTGAAAACCAGCCGATTACTGATGTCGAGGGTGGACACGGCACTTTCGGAGCAGGTGTTACCGCCGGAACCGGTGCCGCTTCGGGCGGCTTTTATAAAGGTGTAGCCCCGGGTGCGAAATTAATTGGAATAACCGCCGGAAATGATGCCGGTCTTTCGACTTTTGCTATCGTTCAAGGTCTTGATTACGCGCTTGTCAATCAATTCCGATATAACATTCGCGTTTGTAATAACTCTTACGGCACAACACTTGCCGATTATCCGTATGACCCGTTTGATCCGATAAACGTGGCAACGCGTGAAATGCACGACCGCAATATCGTCGTCGTTTTTGCTGCTGGAAACAGTGGCGACGCGCCTGATGTGATTAACCCGTTTTCGGTAGCGCCGTGGGTAATTTCCGTTGCTGCAGGCGAAAAGAAAGGTCTTGGAACACCGGCAGGATTTTCCTCACGCGGAAACGACAACGGCACGGGAACGGATACGCCAGGTCAGCCCGCCAATGAGCTTGCTGCACCAAATCTTCGACCGGACATAACCGGCTCGGGAGTTGATATCAAAAGCACGCGCTCAAAAGCACCGGGCGTTACCAATTTCGCCGGTACGATTCCGGTTTTTGTCGGCTCAAATGATTTATCAACCATTTCACCGGCGTTTTTGCCTTATTACACAACTTCGCAAGGTACAAGTTTTTCAACTCCGCAGGTTTCAGGTGTGGTTGCATTAATGCTTGAGGCAAATCCGCTTTTGACACCGGATGAAGTCGTGACGATTTTGCGGCAAACCGCAATGCCAATGCCGTATGAAGAGCGCGTTGTCGGCGCAGGTTATGTTGACGCGCATAATGCCGTGCGTTCGGCAATGTCTTTGGCAGCAGTCGCGCATCCGTCTAATTTGTTTCCTTCAGATGACCCCAATGCTCCGCAGATTGTTGACGCCGTTGACGACCAACTCGGCACAACCGCGCAGGATATCCTAAGTGCGCGATTCGTTCATGACACGGCTGTAAATCAAATTGTCTATACTTTGACGCTCGCCGACCTTTCAAACCGAACGCCAAATATGCGCTGGACGATGACTTCGAGTTTTGGAGCAACAGCCGTTTTCGTTACGGCTTCGCAAGATGAAGCGGCAACTTCTTTCAAATACGGTAAAATTACAACGCTTGCCACCGGAACACAAAATCAGCAAACAATCGGGGAGGTGGATTTCAGTGAAATTCGCGGCAATCAGATAATTATTCGATTAGGATTAGACAAGATTAATACAGCTGTCGGAATAAACGTATCAGGCACAACTTCAACCAATACCCAAGCTCGGTCTCAAATTTTAATCGGCTCGTCATTAACCGGCGGTTTATTGTTAAATTCGGACCAGGCAACCGGTTCAGATTTCAAGGTTGAAAATCAAACGACAAATACAGAACCGACTCCAACTCCAACCCCGACTCCGACCGTGACGCCCACGCCGACGCCTGAACCAACGCCGACCACTACTCCAACTCCTACTCCTACTCCAACGCCTCAACCGACTCCGACTACAACTCCTACTCCGACTCCACAGCCGACTCCACAGCCGACTCCTACTCCTACTCCGCAACCAACGCCAACTCCGGGTAATGAATCGGGTAAGTTTGAAGAGCGTTATTCGGATACGCTTGATGTCGGTGAAGGAAGCGTATTGATTCGTTTTTCTGTGCGTCGTCCAAATCTCGAAGCTCAGTTAAATCAAAATCAAGGTAATCAACAATTAACTTTTGAATTATTAGATAGCAAAGGTAATGTCATCAAAACTGCTGCACAAAAGAAAATGTCGGTAAACGGCTTGGCGAACGGTATTTATTACTATCGTGTATCTGGCGCGGTGAGCAAAGCGGTTGATTTTACTATCAAGAGTGGACAAGAAGGGTAATTTTGATACCTACAACCGATAGCTATCGGCTTATCAAAGAGGTCATATGAAAAATACATATGACCTCTATTTTTGCCTTAGTATAATTACCGGGAAAGAAACCAGAAAGGGTGGTCTTCGCTCACAATTCTCTATCAAAGGAATAAATTCGATTATGCGCCGTCTGTTTTGTAGTACAAAGATAAAACTATAATTTACTTGAACAATTCCTGGAAAACACGTTTTGTTTCACTTGCTGGTTCAATGCCAAGTTCGGTTTTCAGCAACTTTTGTAATTTTTCAAATTGTTCTTTGACGGCGGAGCGTTTGCCTTGTGCGGCATAAACACGCATGATGAGGGCGTGAATATCTTCCCGGAAAGGATCATCGCGCAAAATTTCCGATGTTAAATTTAAAGTTTCTACCCAATTTTTTTCCTTAAAAGTGAATTTTGCCATTGATTTCAAAATACGCGAATGTTGCTCGCGGAAATAACTGCGTAATTCCTCAGCCCAATCTTCATAAATACCCGCCATAAAATCGCCCCGATAAAGCCGGTGCGCGGCTTGGACATTTGTCCAGACACTTTCTTTGTCTTGATTACGGTGCGCTTTTTCGGCTTCGGCAATATAATAACTAAACTCTTCAGTGTCAATTGAATAGTTTAGTTCAGGATTAAGTTGATAGGCGCCCTCACGGAACATCAAAAAGTTTTGTTTGAACGGCTGACGGCTGTTAAGAGCTTTGCGGATCAGCGAAATTGTCGGGTGAAAATTCTTTTCAATCACCTTGAGCTCTGCGTCTCCCCAAAAAGCGTCAATCAGCGTATCCTTCTCAACCCGGCGGTGTCGACTCGTGGTGATAAAGCAAAAAATATCGCGGGCGCGCCTCGTCGTCCAAGCATCGGTTGCAAATGGCTTTGAGGGATCACGATAAATTTCCACGTGACCGAGCAGTTTGAGAGTCAAATCAACTACTGGAGCATTTGAGTGTGGAGAATCGAGAACTGAAATTGTTTTGATTTTTGATTCTCGACTTTCTGTTATAGTTTCTGCCTTTGGACTCTCTGCGTTCGACTCGCAACTTTTTTCAATACTTTCGCGCAAATCGAGCGGTAGTTTTTCACGGATTTCCTCATCGGAAAACAAAGCGGGATTTTTTTTGACTTCCTCACGCAGCCAATATTCGTAATCAAAGCGCGCAGCCAGATCTAAAGCTCTTTGAACGTGCATTAGCATTTCTTTGCGCTCGCCGGTCGAAAACAGCGCCAGTGCCAGAACAAGCGCTGTTGAAGCTTCGTAGTAATAAAGATTTTGACCGTGAAAAAAAGCGCGAATTTCTTCAAGCTCGGCTGTTACACCGTCAACCTCCATTTGTTCCAGTCGAACGCGGCACAAGTTTAAGCGAACAATTTGCCAGCCAATTTCATTTTTATTTTTCTGCCGAATTTCAAGCAGATTTTCGAGCAAACTTCGCGCTTTTCCCATGTCACCGCGCAGCATTGCAAGAGCCGCCAACTCTTCGTCTAACTCACGATCAATCGGGTTAATGCCGGATTCCTCATAAGATTTTCGCGCCCGTTCGTAATATTCATCGGCGTGTGCAAAATCTTTTTTGT
>JALZOH010000028.1 GCA_030857305.1 Acidobacteriota bacterium | reverse complement strand
TTAATAATATGATTCGGTCTTTTTCTATTCCTGTTATTTTATTTTTTCTTAAAGCTTTAACGGCTAAAGTTCCTTGCCCTTCAGTTATTTCACCGCCCGAAATCGTCCAGTTGTATTGCAGATTAAATTTCTCGGCTTCCTCGCTCAAACTAGCCGTAAACGTCATCGGTTCGTCAGGTTTTGGAGCCGATGTCGGACCGGTTACAGTAATTGTCGGACAAGACGGAATTTTATCTGTTTGCGCGGAGATATTGACACAAGAAGCTGCAATCAAAATTAAAATGAAAAGAAAGCTTCTCATAGTTAGTAATTCAAAAGCCACTAAATTAAAATCTCAAAATACTTTTAAGACTCCTGGCTGGCGGCAATTGCTTCGGTCGCAGTTGCCGGCGCGATATATAAAATTCTGGTGCAGCTTTCGCACGTCATTATCTCGTTTTTGGTTTTAAGCTCGACCTGCATTTGCGGGCGAAGTTTCATAAAACACGCGCTGCACGAACCGTTGATGACTTCCGCCACGGCGATTCCGTCGCGGCTTCTCTGCGCCATACGGTTGTAGACGGAAGCCAGTTTCGGCGGAAGCGTAATAAAAACTTTGTGTCGCTTTACTGCTTCAGCTTCAAATTGCTTTTTATTTTTATTAAGTTCTTTGTCGAAAACCGCCATCGCTTCAGCTCGGTTTGACTCAAGGTTGTTTATTTCGTCTTCGCGTTCGGCAAGAGTTTTTTCGATTTCTTCAGTTTCGGTCATTCGGTCTAAAACCTGTGTTTCAAGCGCGGAGACCTGCTTTTGGAGCGCGTCGAGTTCGCGCATCGCGGTTTCATACTCTTTTTGATTTTGCGCGTTTTTTAAGTTGCGGTCGGCACGTTCAATATAAATTTTGTTTTCGGCAATTTGTTTTTCTAAATCGGCACGTCCCGTCTGCGCCGCGTCGCGCCTTCCTTGTATCTCGCGAATGGAAGAGGCGTGCTGTTCAAACTCTTGTTCAATACTAGCACGCCTTTGTTCTGCCGATTCGATAGATGATTTTAACCTACGAATATTAGTGTCGGTTTTTTGAAGTTCGACTAACTTATCAAGTTCTGATTGCACGTTGAAAATCTCCTGTATGAATAACGCTGGTCTATCGAAATTTTCACATATTATTGACCGGCTGGCAAGACAACGCTAATCGGTTCAAAGTTCAAGGTTCAAAGTTCAAAGTTAAAATCAGAAACAGCTTTAAACTTTGAACCTTGAACTTTGAACTATTTTACATTCGGCGGCTGCGCTTTTTTGGTGCGAACCAGAATTCCTTCGTCAGCAATGATAAAAAGGCGGCGGGCGTCGTAAGAAGATGTGTTGGTGGGTTGATAAGATAACAAATATCGGGTTTTCCGTAATTCATCGGCGATAAATTTGGCTGCCGTTTGCGCTTCTTCAATCGGAAAACTTTTCCCGCCCGTGCCTTCGGTCAGTTGTTTGATAACTTCGGGAGCTTTCGGTTGGTTACGGCGATATGCGCCGCCTGTGCGGTCTGGAATTTGAAGGGCGTAAACCGTGATGTTTTGATTTTGGAGTTGACCTAAAATTTTATCGAAAGATGTTTTACTTCCTCTGTCTAAGCCGTCGCTTACTAAAACCACCGCCGTTTTTCGCGTTCCGGGCATTAAAGGGCTTAGAATTTCGCTCATCGTCGAATTTAAAGCGTCAAAAAGATAAGGATTGCCTTGTTTGCGGAACGTAGCAATCGAAGCTTCAATTTTTTTCGCATCATCCGACCATTCCTGAATGATTTCGGCTTTTTCATCAAAACCGATGACAAAAAGCTGATCGCCTTCAAAAATTTCGTAGGCAAATTCCATCGTCGCCTTTTTTAACGCTTCGACATCTGCCCGGATGGTTTGCGAATTATCAACGAGCACTACGATTTTCGAAGGCGACGGGTCAAAACTGAGGTTTTTTATTTTTTGCTCGATGTCGTTTTCGTATAAATATAAATTTTCCAGCTTAATCGGTTCTTTCGATTCACCTATGCGGGTTGCCACTACGCTTAAAATCGTTCCGTCAGTATCGGTCGTTAATTTAGCGCTGTGACGCGATTGCGCGACTGCGACGGCGGCAAAAAGCAACACAATTAAATTAATCCGCAGAATTTGTTTAACCGAAAATTTCATTTTTTCTAACCTCAGACATTTTCACTTTTATTATTCTTAGAAGGCGTCTCTTTTTTTGAGCTTATCCCGCCGCCGTTTGTCTGCTTTGATGCGGTTTCGGTCTTCGCGGTTGATTCAGGCGTCAAATTTTTTTTGCTGGTTTCCGGTGCGGAACTTTTTTCGGTCTTCGCATCGGCATTAGCTTTCTCGGATTTCTGTTCCCCTTTGTCTTTGTTTTTATTGGCGTAATCGGTTACATACCAGCCTTCACCCTTAAATTGAAAGCCGGAGAGCGACCATTGTTTCTCTAATTTTCCGCCGCACTTTTCGCAAATCTCCAGCGGCGCCTCGGAAAGTTTCTGCATCTTTTCGACGTTTGAGCTGCATCCCAAACATCTGTATTCGTAAATTGGCATAATGAGTTTTAATTTTGACGTAATCGTGACAGAAAATATAAAAACCTCTCACGATTAAAAGTAAACTTTGTTAAACTATTTGTTATATATGACGAGTGAAATCTTAACATACAAGGAGATTTTATTGTGAAAAGGATAAATTTTGCGGTTTTAATAATTGTTTTAATGGGGTTTTCAAATTTTGTTTCTGCCCAGCAAAACAATTCGAATGATCAGACACAAGTCAAAGCCGTCGCGTCACTCGACCTGAAGCGATATGCGGGAAAATGGTTCGAAATCGCCCGTTACCCGAACAAATTTCAGAAAGATTGTGTCGGTAACACAATCGCCGAATACGCCTTGAAAGATGGCGATAAGGTTGAAGTGTTAAATAGCTGTATCACTAAAAACGGAACAACCGACAAGGCGAAAGGCGAAGGCAAAATTACCGATAAAGTTTCTAATGCCAAACTTGAAGTGCGCTTTGCACCCGGATTTCTATCCTTTCTGTCTGCCGCACGGGGCGATTACTGGGTGATAGATTTAGATGCAAATTATCAGTATGCCGCCGTCGGCGACCCGAAGCGCGAATATCTCTGGATTCTAAGCCGCGCGCCGGAAATGAATGATGCAACTTATCAAAGTATTCTTCGGAGGGTTGAAGTGATGGGATTTAACCCGGGCAAACTCGTTAAAACTCCGCAGGGCGTCGAGGTAATAAAAGGCGCTGTAATACGAAAACAGTAAATTTATTTCGCAGTTACGAATTGTTCTATTTTATTAATGTAGGCGTATACCGATTACCGGCGGGCGCGTGAAAATTTGGATACAAGAAAAATCGCTAGAAGAACGAGTGTAATAGCCGCGGAGATAAGGCAAAATTGGCAAAATGCTTCAATGACAAAAGCTTGTAGATAAACGAGCCAAGCCGTAAATATTGCCATCAAAACAACTTGAATACCAAATAAAGTCCACATCCGGCGGTTTCCGAATGCCGCCAGTATTGCCAAAGAAAAAGCTGTAAAATAAGCCAATGCGCCGAAAGCGGCAAGCGGAACGCCGAAGATTTCCGCATAAGAACTGGTCAAAACCTGTTCGCAGCCCTCGACGATGCTGCACGGCACTGCTTCGCCCGTAAAATGTTTAACCGTTAGATAGACAGCATCCGCTACACCGCCTAACGCAACAACAGCCGCCACGAGCGGAAGTTTGGCGACTGTGTTGTCAGATTGGTCGATGGTGGTTTCAAAAGCGCTGCTCATTATTACTTAGAATTACCACTTTTTACCGCATTGATATTAGAGGTCGTTGTTTGATTCGCGGAGTTAGCCGTTTGAGCTTGATTTGTAGCTGGCTTGGTCTGAGTTTGACTTGTTCCTCCCGCCGCTGCTCTCTGCAGTTCCGCATCAATAAGCTGCCGCATCGGTTTAACGTCAAACTTAGCAAAATCAACCGACTTTCCATTGATATAAATAGTCGGAGTTCCGCTAATCTTTAAAGATTGTCCGCGCCGCATATCGGCGTCAACCCGCGTTTTAGCCGGAAGCCCGACGACGTCGTTTTGATATTTTGCGATGTCCACGCCGATCTTGCTCGCATATTCCTCAAACAATTGGCGAGCGTTCTGTGAATTTGCCCAATTTGGTTGGTTGGAAAAAAGCTGGTCCTGCATCGCCCAATATTTACCTTGCAGTCCGGCGGCTTCCGCGGCGACTGCCGCTTCATAGGCATTTTTGTGGATTTGTGTCAGCGGATAACTACGGTAGATAAATTTTATACGGTTGCCATAAGGCGCGATTATCTCCTTCATTTTCGTGTGAACCGTAGCGCAAGTCGGACACTGGAAATCTGCAAATTCTTCAACCGTTACCGCCGCATTCGGCGAACCGAGCAAATTCGGCGGAGAAGCGCCCGAGGGCGCGTTCGTGTAAAGTTTTAACGCCGCCGTTTCATCTGTAAACGGGTCTTTGGCTGTGCTGTTCGCGCTATTCGCATTTGAATTAGTGGTGGTTGATTTAACGACCGGCTGCGGTTTAGACCTCGAATAAAACCACCAACCGCCGGCAATTGCCGCCAGCAAAGCTAAAGCGATAATTGCTAAAGGAAGATTGCTTTGATCAGTATTGGTATTGTTTATATCACTGTTTTTATTAATTTTGTTATTGTCGATAATTTTTTTATTTTCCATTTTTCTTGTTTTATCTCACAACTTTTATTATTTTATCTCACAACTTTTAAACGCTTTTTCCCTGCCTGCTGCCATTCTTCAAAACTTTCAACGGTTTCCCTAACTTTCGCATAAATTCCTCTCGCGTCCAAACCGTACCGGGCAAGCAGAAACTTCGGGTCGCCGTGCGGGACAATTTCATCTGCAACGCCCATCCGCACAACTTTAATTTTATCAAGCAAACCGTTTTCTTCCAATAATTCCATCACTGCCGAGCCAAAACCTCCGGCGAGGTAAGCTTCCTCGACAGTAATAATTAAACGCTTTGTACGAGCAAGTGCCAAAATTAATTCACCATCAAGCGGTTTGACAAAACGCGCGTTGACGACCGTTGAGTAAAATCCGTCCTTCGCCAATTTCTCGGCTGCTTCGACACTCGGATAAACCATCGACCCGTAAGCCAAAATTGCCGTCTCGCCGCTCGCGTCATCACGCAATATTTCAGCTTTGCCGATTTCGATTCGTTTTGGCTTTTCACTAATATCAACACCGAAACCGTTTCCGCGCGGATAACGAATCGCCGTCGGCGCGGGCTGTTCGACGGCTGTCAGGAGCATATCGCGCATTTCCGCTTCGTCTTTCGGCGCCATTAAAGTAATGTTCGGGTAACCGCGCAAATAAGCAATGTCAAGTAAACCATGATGTGTCGGACCATCCGCGCCGACAATGCCCGCTCTGTCCATCGCAAACGTAACATTCAGATTTTGCAGACAGACGTCGTGAATAATCTGGTCAAAGGCGCGCTGCAAAAATGTCGAATAAATCGCGGCGACCGGTTTTAAACCTTCACAAGCCATGCCGGCGCAAAACGTAATCGCGTGCTGCTCGGCGATACCGACATCAAAGGTGCGTTTGGGAAACTTTTCCAAAATTTTATCGACGCCCGTTCCATCAGGCATCGCCGCGGTCAAGGCAATAATTTTTTCGTCCCGTTCCATTAGTTCGCACATCGTCTCGCCGAACATCGCTGTATAGGTCGGCGGCGCGGGCTTACTCGATTTGTGAATTCTCCCCGTTGCCAAATCAAACGGTCCGGTGGCGTGGTAAGCGTAGTAATTTTTCTCCGGGTTCGGAAACCCTTTGCCTTTCGTGGTTAGAGCGTGGACGATAACCGGTCCGTCTTCGACTTTTTTTGCTTCCTCGAGCGCCTGGACGAGCATCGGCACGTTATGTCCGTCAACGTAGCCGATATATTTAAAGCCTAATTCATTGACAAGCGCGCCCGGAAGAACTGCCGCCG
This sequence comes from Acidobacteriota bacterium, assembly GCA_030857305.1. Classification (GTDB taxonomy): domain Bacteria; phylum Acidobacteriota; class Blastocatellia; order Pyrinomonadales; family Pyrinomonadaceae. Next base: position 6,086 of record JALZOH010000028.1, on the reverse strand, counting down.
CAATCGCGTCTTTAACGGTTTTTGCCATATTTCGCAAACTGTGTCCGAGACCCGGAACAGATTCGAGCGTGTCGCCGACTTCTTCCTTCAAGCGATGATAGCTTTGCGCTTCCTTGATTCGGTTCAAATAGCGCGTCAGCGCGCCGACGGCGGGCGCGATTGACATATCATTGTCATTGAGCAAAACGATGAGGCGCGTTTTTAGATGTCCCGCCTGGTTGATTGCTTCCATCGCCATTCCGCCCGCCAGAGAAGAATCGCCGATTAAAGCGCAAACGTGAAATTCCTCTTTCTTCGTGTCGCGCGCGACCGCCATCCCGAGCGCGGCTGAAAGCGATGTCGAGGCGTGCCCCGCGCCGAAGGTGTCATGTTCAGATTCTTCTCTTCGCAGAAATCCGCTCAAACCGCCGTATTGTTTAATCGTCTCCATTCGGTCACGACGTCCGGTCAGGATTTTGTGCGCGTAAGCCTGATGCCCGACATCCCACACAAGGCGGTCGTTCGGAGTATCAAATGCATAATGCATTGCTACCGCAAGTTCAACCGCGCCGAGCGACGCGCCCGTGTGTCCGCCGATGCGTGAAGTCGTCTCGAGGATAAACGCCCGAACTTCATCGGCAACTTCCTGTAAATCTTCGAGGCGTAATTGCCTTAAATCAGCCGGCGAATTTATTTCCGATAAAAATCTCATTCATACCTTTCCCGTTTGTTTTATACTCAAACTTCGCATTTTAACTCGCCCGATGGCAAATGTTCAATGTCAAACGGATTATACGGACAAATAACACAGAAGTTCGCCGTATCAACGAGGACGAATAAAAATAGTCAGCAGCACTTAGCAGAAAACAGTAAGTTTATGGATCTAAAGTTACAGCTGCCCACTGTTGCTGCTTTCTGCTAACTCGGATATTCCGCTTTTACCAGACGCGCAGGTTTCTGTTTTTGCTTTTCAATCTTTACATTTCTTTACACGAATAAATAAAAAAATCTCGACTTTACCCGATTTTATTGCGTCATAATAACGAACAGCGAAAGCTAATCTTAAAAATCAAAATTTAGAGGTAACATAAAAAATGTCATTCAAACGTAAATTATATTCGGCTTTTACTTTAGCCTTTGCAATTGTTTCTTTTTCCACATTTGCGTCAGCGCAAGATAGCAGTGTTAATCAGGAAAATTCAATGCAAAAGCAGGAAAGGCGTGAACGCAGAGGTCTTGGCAAACGGGGCGGAGGTTTTGGCAAGCGCGATGGCGGCGGAAAGCACGGCGGCGATCGAGCGATGAGGCGCGGTTTGAGCCAGTTAAATTTAACCGACGCACAAAAAGAACAAACACGCAGCATTTTTGAAAAGTACAAAACTTCAACCGAAACGCAGCGTGAAGAAATGCGCGGTTTTGCGATGAAAAAACGCGACGGTATCATTTCGGCGGAAGAAAAAGCGCGGATGAAGGAACTCAAAGCTCAGATGAGAACATCGAGCGAGCAAATAAACAAAGAAGTTTTAGCTATTTTGACCGCCGAACAACGCACGCAGCTTGACCAGATGAAAGAACAAATGCGTAAAACAAGAGAAGAACGTCGTCAATTGCGTCAAAATCGGCAAGCCCCTCCTGCCGCCACAGATAATTAAATTTCTTTTACAGAAAAATAAAAAAGGCGCCGGATTTTTGTCCGGCGCCTTTTTTATTTTTTGCTCAGAATGCAATCTTGAGAAGCTAAAAATTAACCGATAAACAATTCGTCATCGGTATAAACGCGGTCAATTCGCTTCGGTGTCGGAGCAAGCAGCACTTCCAATCCTTTTTTCACGCCTGCCATTACTGCGGCGATTTCGCGTGCCGGGACAACCACTTTCTCCTGAATAAAATCAGTTGTCGTAGTAACTTGAAGCTGCGTTCGGTCAATTGTCTGGCTAACAAGTTCAACTTTATCTTTAGCAACAATCGCGGTCTGACCGACAAGCTGCTTTATTTCCGCAACTTCTTGTTTAATAAGTCCGGCGGAGTCGGAAAGATATTTAGTCGCCGTTGAGAGATGATTGGAAATCTCCGTGAATTGCACTGAAATTTCCTTTCCCTGTTCGCTGATGGCGGTAACCTTGGTCAGCAGGGGTTCGACTTTTTCTTCAACCCGATTGACCGTTTTGATTACTTTTTTCGCTATCAGGGCAATTGCAATTAAAGTCAGCGCCATTACGATAAAACAAATAGCGATAACAATTGACGCAATCATCATCCAAAATTGCGGTTCACTTGCATTCATATTTAACCTCTTTTTTCTTTATCTTTCGCACTGTCGGCACCAGATTTATTGTCCTGCACTTTATCTTTTGAATTACTGGAAGCCTTATTTTCTTGCTCTTTATCTTTTGCCGTATCGAGAGCTTTGGTTTCCTTAACCGGATAAGTCGGGCGAGCTTCGGGCAGCGATTCAGTATCGGAGGAGCGTTGTTTCTCTTGCGAATACGCTTCTTTTCCGGCTTCGAGCGCGGCTGAGAAAGGATTTGAAGCGGATGAAACCGCGCCCTTCGCTTTTTCGCCGAGTTCTCCCGCTTTCACTTGAGCAGTTTGATAAAGCTCGCCGGCTTTGTCCTGCGCGGTGGAATAAAGTTCACCGGCTTTTTCGCGAGTCACTTCGTAGTAATCACCGGCTTTTTCGCCGACCAGCGCAGCAGTCTCTTTACTTTTTTCGATGCCCTTGCGCGTCGCGTCGGCAATATCGCCGCGCAGTTCGTTGCCTGATTTTGGCGCGAAAAGCAGCGCCAGAATTGCGCCGATACTGCCGCCGATCGCCAAATAAGTCAATTTTGTCGTTGAGCTTGGTTCTTCCCTTCTATTGTATTCGTTTTGATTGTATTGATTTCTATTTTGTTCGTTTCTTTCGTATTCGTTTTTCATAACATTCTCCTCTTTTTTCTGCAAAAACATGCGATAAAAATTTAATAAATTTTTGATATACCGACTATAACAGAAAGCGGCGCGTAAGTTCAATGAAAAACACTATTTGCCCGTCTGTGCTTTAACCATTCGGGCAATGCCTTGTAAATCGGGGAAAATATCAATATCCTTCCATATTTGTGGCGAAAACATCGCGCTCACACGACTCGCTTGAGCAATTCCGATTTCCAATAAAAGAAATCCATTGTTGTTTAAAAAAGTCGGCGCGCCCGTGATAATTCTTTCAATAATTGAAACGCCGTCTCCGTCGTCTGTTAAAGCCATCAAGGGTTCAAAATCACGCACTTCCGCCTGTAGATTTTTTATATCTTCGCTTGAAACATACGGCGGATTCGAGACGATTAAATCAAATTTCTCGTCTCTTAGCTTTTCAAAGACATCGGAGATTTTTAATTCCAGTCTTTCTAAAACCCGGTGAACTACAGCATTTTTTTTAGCTATTTTTAATGCTTTACCGGATATGTCAAAACCAATTGCGCTTGCCGATTTTATTTCGTGCAGAATCGAAACGGAAATGCACCCCGAACCGACGCCGACTTCACAGAATCGAGCGTGTTCCTTGCCACGCAGAATTTCAACCGCATTTTCAACAATCAATTCGGTTTCGGGGCGCGGAATTAAAACATCGGGCGTCACCAAAAAATCAAGTCCGTAAAATTCCTGTTTTCCGGTAATGTATTGAAAAGGTTCGCGTAAAGCACGCCTTTTCAGGAATCTCCGAAATCGTTTTTCCTCAACATTTGAAAGTTTATATTCAGGATGTGAGATGAGAAAAGTTTTGTCTTTTTTGAGAGCAAAAGCGAGCAATGAAGCCGCCTCGCGGCGCGGTTGCTCGATTCCGCTTGACTGCAGAATTTTGGCGGCGTTATTTAAATGTTCAAAAATATTCGGCAAATATTTTTAGCTTTTTACGGCTTAACTGCTTTTGTTGATATAAAAGTCGGCGCAAATTTACTTAATAGCTGTGCTTCTTCAGTCCAGAAATCTTCGTAAAAACCTGTAATCAGAAAGCCGGAGGCAATTTGTCCGCCGATTTGCGCGTCAAGCGAATGGCTGAACTCGAACGGCTCATCTTTGGCAATCATTTCCGCTTGTTCCCCTTCGGTCAAAGATTCTGAATCTGAATAAGGCAATTCATGACGGACACGCAAAACTTTTTCCTGTTCTTCGGATTTGCGGTCGAAAATATAAACAAATGGATTATTGAAACCTGCAAGCAGCACGCCGCCACGCCGCAAAACGCGAAAACACTCCAGCCAGATTAATTCGAGTTTCGGCATAAAACAGTTTGAGCAAGGGTGAAATATCAAATCAAAACTTGCGTCGGCAAAACGCGATAAATCTGCTGTGTCACCTTTTTCAATAACAATTTTCAAGTTGTCTCTCATCGCAACAAATTTGTCCTGTTCAAGCTGCTTTACGGAGTTATCAAAAACGGTAACATTGGCGCCCGCCGCCGCCAGTATCGGTGCTTGTTGACCGCCTCCCGAAGCCAGACACAAAATATCTTTGCCGGTAACATCACCAAACCATTCGCGCGGAACGCTTTTTGTCGGCGTTAAAATGACTTCCCATTTTCCTTTGCGCGCATCGGCAATAACTTCCGGGCTAACCGGTTGACTCCAACGACTACCTTTCTCCACTTCCTTATCCCAGGCTAAACTATTATATTCCTGAATATTCATTAGATTTATCGCGTGCCGTCGCCACGCAAAATTGCGGGAAGCGTCAGCAAAATTATTTTCAAATCGAGCCACACCGACCAATTTTCGATATAGAATAAATCAATCCGCACCATTTCTTCGAAAGTCAGGCGATTTCTGCCCGAAACTTGCCACAAACCTGTAATTCCCGGTTTCATATCCAGTCTTTTGCGGTGCCGTATGTCATATTCTTCAACTTCATAAGGAATGGGCGGACGCGCTCCGACGATGCTCATCTCGCCGCGCAGAACGTTTAGGAACTGCGGCAATTCATCCAGGCTTGTGCGCCGCAAAAATTTGCCGATGCTCGTTATACGCGGGTCGTCCTTGACCTTACCAAAAACCGGATTTTCCTCATCGCCGACGTTTGCCTCCGATAATCCTTCGATGTTTTTCAAGTAGGCATCACGATGGACGCTTTCGTCGGCGTTCGTTTTCATTGTGCGGAATTTGTAGCAGAGAAAACGCCTCCCGTCCATTCCGACGCGCTCTTGCCGGAAAAGAACCACACCGTTTGAATCGAGCCTTATCAAAACTGAAATTATGAGCCAGACAGGTGCGAGCAAAACGATGACCAAGATTGAAATAATAATATCAAAGGCGCGTTTAACAAATCTTTCAGCTTCCGACAGAGGCTCACGGAAAAGCCGAACCATCGGCAGAATACCAATTTGTTCGACGCTTGTTTTCTGCGGCAAAAAATTAAACAGCGACGGCGCCAAGCGAAATTCGACTTTCTGACGACGCCCGAGCTGCATCATCGCTTCAAAAAGCTTTTCGCTCGGCAGATTACTGTCGGTGATAATAACTTCTTGAATCGCAAGTTCGCGGATGACGTCCGGCAAATCGTCTAAGTTGCCGACAATTTGCACTTCCGAAAAAGTTTTTGCCACAGAGAGCGCCGAGAACTTTTCTAAGATTTTTCTGGGTTCCTCTGTGTTTTCCGTAGCGATAACTCCAACAATGCGATAGCCCAAATCGGTTCTTTCCCGAAGCTCACGAATTGTTTGTTCGGCTTCCGTATTTGTGCCGACAATCAGCGTTGGAATCAGGTTAATGTCGCGCGCTCTGAATAAAGTTTGCAGATATCGCAAGCCTAAATGAAAGGCGGAAAAAATAACGAGCGCCAGTCCAAAATCCAGCGCAAAAACGCCGCGTGAATATGAGAATTCCCGAAACGCAAAACCGCCGCGAAAAAGAAATGTAAAGCTGATAATCAGCAGCGAACTAATCGCCACGGCTTTGAAGATTTTGATAAATTCGGCGATGTATGAAAACGCTCCTTGCAGACGATAAACCCTTTGATAAGCGAGCATTAGCAGGCGAACCGGCACGACAAAAATCAAAACTGCGGCATACGGCATAAAATCTCTGCTCAACGTCCATGCCGTTTGGGAAAAAATCGCGTCGCCTTCGCGCAAAACA
>JALZOH010000334.1 GCA_030857305.1 Acidobacteriota bacterium | reverse complement strand
CTACCGAAAGAATGGTTGTTTCGGGCGGATTTGCCGAAGTCAGTGCCAACAATGTTTCGATTTTAGCCGATATCGCCGAACGAGCCGACGAAATTGATGTCGAATCCGCTCGTTCGGAGCGTGAAGCGGTTGAAAAATCTTTAGGAGCCTGGAAAGGCTCGGAGGAAGAATTCGACATTGAGAATGAACGATTGGAAAAAGCACAGGCTCGCCTTCAGCTTGCTTCCGGCAAGTAATTCTCTCGCTTTTAAGCTAAATTTGTTTTTAAATAAAAGCCGAATCTGTTTGTTACGAACGGATTTGGCTTTTTTATTTTAGAATTTAATCATTTTTTTATTACGATCTATATTTAAGTTATCAAAAATGCCCATTTCATTTTTTTATAATGCTTATGGCAAAATAAATTATTATGTCGGTTCTCAAGATTGTTCGTTATCCCGAACCTGTTTTGCTCACTGTCGGCAAACCGGTTACGGAATTTGACGTAAAGCTAAAAACGCTGGTCAAAGATATGTTTGAAACGATGTATGCAGCTAAAGGCATCGGTCTTGCCGCACCGCAAGTTGATGTTTCAAGCCGTTTATTTGTAATGGATTGTTCAGGCGGCGGGGACGAAACACAGAAAATTGCCGCCATAAATCCCGAAATCATAATGCATGAAGGCGAGCAAATTGGCGACGAAGGCTGTCTTTCATTTCCCGGTCTTTACCAGCAAATTCAGCGAAATATGCGAACGATTGTCCGGGCTCAAGACGTTGACGGAAATTTGTTTGAACTCGATGCCATGGAACTAACGGCGCGTTGTATTTTGCACGAAACCGACCATTGCGACGGAATAGTTTTCTTGGACAGAATGACGCCGCTCAAACGCGAAATGGCGAAACGTAAGATAAAGAAATTGCAGAAAACGGGCGAGTGGGAATAGAATATGCCGCCAAAGATTAGAGAATTGATTGCCGAACTTGAACGCAACGGATTTGCGAATCGCGGTGGAAAAGGAAGTCATCGGAATTATGAACATATTTTAGGCGTCAGAGTTACAGTTTCCGGAAAGCTTAGCGACGATGCGCGAAAATATCAGGAAAAGGTTGTTAGAAACGCAATAAAAAAGGTGAAATAAAATGAGAAATCCTGCCGATATTTACGAAAAAATTGTTTATTGGAGCGATGAAGACGATTGTTTTATCGGAATGTGCCCCGAACTTTTTTATGGCGGAGTTCACGGAGACGATGCGGTTGAAGTTTTCAAAGAACTTTGTGAAGCGGTTGACGAATGGTTTGAAATTTTCAAGGAAGATGGAAAACCTTTGCCCGAACCGAAAAGAGCAATTTTAGAAACAGCATAATGTCTATATCTGAATTTAAAGTTAGAGGGAAACCAAAAAGAATTACGAAGTAAAAATACAATGGGAAGTAGATTATTTTTAGTTATTGAACAACCTTTGCATTGAATAGGTTGTTTGGATTGCTGTGAAGACTACGTTCCTAAGAAATCAAAAGAGCGGCGAAAACTGTTTCAAGGAAAAGAAAAGGATAAATTGAGGAAAATATGCAGACACAAAAAAGTTTAGACGAATTTAAGAACGAACCATTCGTTGATTACGGGCAGCCTGAAAACGCCGAAGCGATGCGCCAAGCGATTGAACAGGTAAAAAGCGAACTTGGGCGCGAGTATCCAGTAATTATCAACGGCGAAAAGATTAAGCTTGAAAAGAAATTTGAAAGCGTGAATCCGGCAGAGAAATCACAGGTTATCGGTGTATTTTCTGATGCTGATGCAGACGCTGAAACGCTCGTCAACCAAGCGATTGGTTCAGCAACCGAAGCGTTTCAAACTTGGCGGAATGTAAAACCCGAAGAACGCGTCGAATATCTGTTCCGCGCCGCAAGCATTATTCGTGAACGCAAACATTATTTTAGCGCGTGGCTGGTGATGGAAGTCGGCAAGACCTGGGCGGAAGCCGACGGCGAAACGGCGGAAGCGATTGATTTTCTCGAATTTTACGGGCGTGAAATGCTGCGTTACGCGGAAAAGCAGCCGATTATTAAACTCGAAGGCGAAGATAATCGGTTTGAATATATTCCAATGGGCGTCGGTGCGATTATTCCGCCGTGGAATTTTCCGCTGGCGATTATGGCGGGAATGACGATGGCAGCAGTGGTTTGCGGAAATACGACCGTACTGAAACCTTCGCCCGACGCGCCGACGATTGCTTATAAGTTTATGGAAGTTCTGCACGAGGTCGGCTTGCCAAAAGGCGTGGTCAATTTCGTAGCGGGAAGCGGAACAAAAGTCGGCGAACTGCTTGTGCAGAATCCGAAAATTCGTTTTATTTCCTTTACCGGCTCGAAAGCCGTTGGACTTCACATCTACGAAGAAGCGGCAAAAACTCGTGAAAGTCAAAAGTGGATGAAGCGTGTCGTCGCTGAGATGGGCGGCAAAGACGCGATTATCGTCGATGCGGAAGCGGATTTGGAAGAAGCAGCGACGGGTGTGGTACAGGCGGCATTCGGTTTTCAAGGTCAAAAATGTTCAGCCTGCTCACGTCTGATCGTTGACGAAACAGTGCACGACGAATTGATGGAAAAAGTTGTCGCGTTGACCAAATCCCTAAAAGTCGGTTCGCCGACAGAAGGCGATACGAATATGACCGCCGTTATTAATCAGAAATCCTTCGATAAAGCGATTGAAGCAATTAAGACGGGACAAAAAGAAGGCGGAAAATTAATTGTCGGCGGCGGCGGCGATAGTTCACAGGGATTTTACATCGAACCGACTATCATTGATGAGGTCGAGCCGAATTCAACAGTCGAGCAGGAAGAAATTTTCGCACCTGTCTTAGCAGTGATTAAAGCAAAAGATTTTGATCACGCGCTGGAAATTGCCAACGACACGCAATACGGTTTGACGGGCGCGGTTTATTCAAAAAATGAAGAAAAATTGGAAAGAGCCAGAAATGAGTTTCACGTTGGCAATCTTTATTTTAATCGCAAATGCACCGGCGCGCTCGTTGGCGCACATCCGTTCGGCGGTTTTAATATGAGCGGCACGGATTCAAAAGCCGGCGGGCGCGAATATTTGCTTCAGTTTATGCAAGGCAAATTAGTTTCCGAGAAACTCGGCGCGACAAAGAGCGAAAGCAAAGAAGTCCTGAATGCGGCGGATACGAGCGCGAAAGGTTTTTAGAGAGTGAAAAGTAAAAAGGCAAAAGTAAAAATTAAGGGGAAACAACCGAGATGAAAAAATCTTTGATTTGCGTGGCGTTAAGTGTGTTAGTAGTCTCCGTTACATTTTCACAAAAACGAGCTCAGTCTAAACAGACAAAAGCTAATCCGATTGTATTTGCCGTACTTAATGACGGGCAAACGCTCGAGCCGATTGCCAACATCGAAAACGGCAAATTAGTCGAAAAGGGCAGCAGCGATGATGCGGAAAACGCTCTGAAGGAATTTGTCAAAACCTATTACAAGCCGAAAACAAATTATGATTTGATTTTCGGAGGAGGTGTGGCGGGGAAAGTTTTGGTCGGCAAACCTAATTCAAATTCAGATTGCGCGGCAAATTTAGCTGATATAACAACGACTTCCGCCAAAGCTAAATTGAAAGGTTTGATTATGGGTTTAGCGACTAATTCAAAAAGTAAAAAGCCAGGCTCAGGCGTGCGACGTTTGCCAAC
>JALZOH010000333.1 GCA_030857305.1 Acidobacteriota bacterium | reverse complement strand
CGCCAGAGGCTCCGACCGAGGTTGTGTCAGGCATAAAAATCAAGCTGCACAATCCGCCGCCGATTATTGCCAGAAGGAAAACAACCGCCAGATGTGCGCGGTTTGAAAGATACTCGATTAAATTGCCGAAGCCGTAGAGCGCCTGCGCGTTGAAATAGATATGGAGAAGTCCGCCGTGCAAAGTTGCGCCGGTCAAAAGTCGCCAGTATTCGCCGTTTCCGGTAAAAAGAGGCTTGACAAATCCGGCTGTCTCGGTTGAATCATCTAAACCTGTTGCCATTTGAAAAACGGTTACGGCGACTATTGAACCAACTAAAATATAAGAAAAAAGAGGAGTTGAAAGTTCAGCGGCTTCCGCAAAAAGAATCGCTTCGGGTGTCGGAATCAGATCTTCAAGTTTTAATCGCCGCGCTTCGTAAAATCCCCAAACGCCGCCGACCAGGGCAAACAGACCGAGAATAAAAAAGATGCTGCGAAAGAGAAGCGTAAATTCAACGTCAGCCACGGCGAAGAGCGCGAAGTGGACAAAAATAATCGTCAGACCAAGCCCGATTGCCCACGAAGAACGCTTCCGCATCGTCTTTTTTCGCTCCGCCAAATATTCTTCGGGCGTGATTTGCGGTTTGGAAGTTTCGTCGTCGTTCACATACTGCATAATAAAAAAGGGAGGAAAGATTGGGATGAATCAAAGCACTGCTCAAGATTTAATTTCCATATCATCGCTCATTCCTACATTGCTAGTCCGCCGTCGGCTTGGATGACTTGTCCGGTAATATAACGCGCCGCGCCGGATAGCATAAAGCAGGCGATTTCCGCAACTTCCTGCGTTTGACCATAGCGCCTGAGCGGAATCATTTCGATTAATTTATTTTGATACTCATCGCTCAACTGTCCGCTCATATCAGTTTCGATTAAGCCGAGAGCCAAAGCGTTGACCGTAATTTTGCGGCTGGCGACTTCTTTTGCCAGAGATTTCGTCAAACCGATCATTCCCGCCTTCGATGCCGAATAATTCGTCTGTCCCTGCATTCCGACCACGCCGCTGATCGAAGAAATATTGAGGATTGAACCGCCCGCTTCGTTTTTCATCATAAAACGCAAAACGGCTTTCGAGAAATTCCACGCGCCCTTCAAATTCGTGTCAATGACCGCGTCCCAATCGTCTTCCTTCATCCGCAAAATCAACGTGTCGCGCGTGATTCCGGCGTTGTTGATTAAAAAATCAATTGTCCCAAACGCGTCTTTCGCCTGTTTGCAAAATTCCGTTGACGCTTCCGTATTTGCCACATCACACTGCTCGGCAAACGCTTTCACACCTGAACTTTCAATTTCGGCTTTTAACTTTTCCGCTTCATCCGCACTTTTTGAATAATTAAACGCGACGTTTGCCCCACGTTTAGCAAGTTCCAGCGCGATTGCTTTTCCGATACCACGCGTGGCGCCTGTCACGATTGCCGATTTTCCTGCAAATTGTTTATCTGACAAAATTATTCCTCCAGCTTTTCTTCTTTAAATTCGACTCTGTCATAAATATCGCTCAAATTTAGTGGGTGTACGAGTTTTTCTTTTGTGCACGTACCATTTCCTTAATTTAAAATAAACAAAAAGACTAAAAAATTTTATCCGTTAAGAGCGTTTCGCTGAATGGTGAAAAGTTCGCCGATTCCCTTTTCGGCGAGAGCCAGCAGTTCGTTCATTTGTTCGCGGTTGAACGGCGCGCGTTCAGCCGTGCCTTGAATTTCGATGAACTTTCCGCTGTCCGTGCAAACGACGTTCATATCAACTTCGGCGTTTGAATCTTCGACATAACACAAATCGAGCAGCGCGGTTTCCTCGACAATTCCGACGCTGACGGCGGCAAGTTCGCCGATGAGCGGAGATTTTTTCAATGTTCCTTTGCTCATAAGTCTTTTGCACGCCAGGTTTAAGGCGACATACGCCCCTGTAATCGAAGCGGTTCGCGTGCCCCCGTCCGCTTGCAGAACATCGCAGTCAATAAAAATCTGTCGTTCACCCAAGAGTTTCATATCAACCACGGCGCGCAGGCTTCGACCGATGAGACGTTGAATTTCCTGCGTTCTGCCCGACGGACGCTGAATTTCGCGGTTCGTGCGTGTTTGCGTTGCACGCGGCAGCATTGCGTATTCCGCCGTTATCCAGCCCGTTCCTTTATTTCGTAAAAACGGCGGAACTCGTTCCTCAACCGTCGCCGTGCAGATCACTTTTGTGCTGCCGATTTGAATAAGCGCGGAGCCTTCCGCGTAAGGCGCAAAGTTCGGCGTAATTTTTGTGGTTCTTATTTGGTCAACTGTTCGGTTGTCAATTCGTGTGTAACTCATTTTGTAGTGGTAAGTGGTAAGTGGTAAGTATTTTGTATTTCACTTACCACTTACCGCTAATGAAGTTTGTCATTTCCCCAAAGCTCAATATTTTCTAGTTTAGAAGGCTTCACGCCCAGAAATCTTTCCGCGACCCGCGAAAATCTCTCGGCTGCGTCCGTGACATAGAAATGGTCTAAATCATCGCATAGTTGACGTGTAAAAACACGTTGCGGCGGATCATTGTTGACTAAACTTTTTTCTGCGAGAAGTTTTTCGACTTCTTCGGCGGCGGCTTCACCCGAATCAATTAAAGTGACATTTTCGCTGACAATTTGCTGGATGACATCACGTAAAATCGGGTAGTGCGTGCAGCCTAAAACAAGTGCATCAACTTCTGCTTCGACAATTTTTTGCAAATATTTTTGGGCAATTGAGAAAGTTTCTGATTCTCGCGTCCAGTTTTCTTCGGCAAGCGACACGAACAGAGGACACGCGGTTTGAACAACTTTAACTTTTTTAGAGGCGCGTTTTATCGCTTCGGCATAAGCATTACTAGAGATTGTCGCCTCGGTAGCAATCACGCCGATTTTCGGTTTGCCGGATTTGTTTTTCGTAACTTCAACCGCTTTTCTCGCGCCCGGACCGATCACCCCGACCGTTTCGATATTAATATTTTCTCTGATTTTCGGAAGCGCCAGCGCCGAAGCCGTGTTGCAGGCGACAACCAGAAGTTTGATTCCGCGCGCGGCTAGAAACTGCGAATTTTCAATCGCGTAACGTTCGACCGTCGCTAAGGATTTCGTTCCGTATGGAACCCGCGCCGTATCGCCGAGATAAATGAAATGTTCATTCGGCAGACGATTATGCAAGGCGCGATAAACAGTTAAACCGCCGACGCCGGAATCAAAAATGCCGATTGGCAAACTTTTAATTTGGGATTCAGGATTCGGGATTTGGAATTGTGAATCAGCGATTTCCGTCATTAAAAAAAAGAATTTTGGTAACGGAAAAGCCCGAAACCTAAAATCACAAATCCAAAATTGGTTTTAGAGTCGGCTAACAAACATTGATTACAAACCGTTGAATTATGTATATTTTTTAACTAAGCAAAACAAAGTTGATTACTTTTTGACCGCTTCAACTTCCAAACTTGAATAATTACTTGATTTGCTCATTAAATTCTTGCTGGTTTAACTCCTCCGTTTTGACCCCCGAACACCTTTCTGAGTTCAGTATTATAATCTATTTTGTCTATTTTTCTAACCGCATCGCGCCATCTTTCGTTTAAGGTATAAACATAAGTTCCGCTCTAGCTAATTTCCGGGTGTTCTGAAAGCTCGCGGCTTTCTTTTTATTAAGTCATTCAGTTGC
>JALZOH010000332.1 GCA_030857305.1 Acidobacteriota bacterium | reverse complement strand
TCAATCTACCCGGTTCACCAAATGGCGTGAGTGAGTGTTTTGAAGTTATCAAACTTGTTTTGCCGCACGCTATAAACTTAATAAACGGAGAAACCGAACATTAAATTAGAGCCTTCGTTAAAAAGAATTATGAAAATTGAGGTAAATGATATTAGTCTTGATTATTCGGATTCGATTCTGTTCAATAAATCCGGTTGTTGTCCTTCAAATTCTCCGCACGCGACACATTTCATTTTGACTTATTAATTTATCGAATAATTTCACTGACCATCTGTCCGTTGATCATCGTGCCAACGCAGTGCGTCGTATATTCAAACGGGTCGCCGTCATACATTGCCAAATCAGCGTCCTTGCCTTTTTCGATTGAGCCGATACGTTTTTCAAGACCTAAAATACGCGCCGCATCAATCGTAATTGAAGCTAATGCGTCGCGCATCGAAAGCCCGTTTGCCGCGGCAACCCCCGCTTCGAAAAGAACGATGCGGGTTTTCGGCACGTAACCTTCAAAACCGCTCTGCAATGCAAAAGGAATTCCTGCAGCTTTGAGTTTTGAAGCTGTTTCCATGGAAAGATTTTGGCTTTCGCCGCCCGCTCGAAACATTGTCGGATGAACGATAATGGGAAAACCGGAAGCTTTAATTTCGTTTATAACGCTGTGTGCTTCGGAAGCGCCGTCCAAAACAATTTTGAGGTTAAATTCCTTGGCTATACGAAGCGCAGTCATAATATCCTGGGCGCGATGCGCAGTAACGAGAAGAGGGAATTCACGGCGGACGATTTTCTGCATCATTTCAGAGCGCAGATCGGTTGGCGTCTGAGTCGGAGCTGAACTTTGATTACCCGTGTTTTGAGCGGTCTGCGGCGGTGGATTATTCAGAGAAGAATTCGGATTGCTGACGTTCGGGCTATTATCATTGTTATCCGGTTGATTGTTGCCGGAATTGCGGTTGGGTGAATTGTTTCGATTGTTTTGGTTAGTTTTCGCATTGTCGGTTTTGCGCACGGCTTCTAACGCTTTTATCAATTCGGCGCGGAGCATTGCTGCTTGCTTGGCGCGTGTACCGGGCGACTTTCCGCCGGTTCCCAATGCGCTATCGCCCAAAGAAACGGCAATCATCGCGGTTGGCACGAGTGCGACTGCATCGCTGGTTTTGCCGAAGGTTTTGGCAATCATCGTTTGCCCGGAAATTAATGCGCCCGGTCCGTGTCCGGTATGAATGGTCGTGACACCGAAACTCCGAACCCACTCGATAAGTTTTTCTTCGGTGTTATACGAGTCAATCGCGCGAAGTTCCGGCTGCATCGGTGAAGAAGCCTCAATCTGCATCTGGTCGTGCGGCTGGTTGAGATAACCTGCAAGTCCGACGACAGTGTGTGCGTCAATTAACCCGGGAGTGACAACTCTGGCGTTGAAAATACGGTAGTTGCTCGGAATGTCGATTTTGGCTGCAGAGCCGACGGCTTCGATTTTACCGTTCTTGATTAAGATGACACCATTGGTGATAGGCTCGCCCGCCATCGTCCAGACGGTGTCACCTTTGACGGCAATTTGGGCGAAAGAACCGATAGAAAAAAGTGTAAGAAATCCCGCCAGGGCGCAAAGACCTATAGAAAAACTGATGACTGATAACTGAGGACTGATAACTGTTTTCATTATTCCTGTCCTCCCAAATCACCATCGAAACAATCGATATGAATTTCACGGTCGTCGCTTGCGCCGTAACCGCCTGTTGAAATCAAGTAATCTTTCGGGTCGCTTCGGTCGAAAACCTTTTTACCTTCCACAAAAGTTTGCAGAATGTGCGTATAAACGCTCAAAGGGTCGCCCGATAAAACAATAAAGTCCGCGTCTTTGCCAACTTCGAGTGAACCGATGCGATTTTGCATTTCGAGCATAATCGCGTTTGCCATTGTCATTCCGTACAAAGCCTTTTCGCGTGACATCCCGGCTCGCACGGCAAGTCCTGCCGAACGCAGAAAGAAACGCGAATCGGTAATATAATCGTCGGTGTGAAAACCGGTGAGCGCGCCGGCTTTTTCAAGCGCAGCACCATTTTCCATTTTCAAATCAACACTTTCAAGCTTTCCGCCCGGCGAATCAATTATAATTATCGAAGACGGAACTTTTGCTTTGGCGATTTCGTCGGCGACCTTCCACGCTTCGGAGACGTGCTGCAGCACAACCTTGAAACCGAATTCTTTCTGAAGGCGCAAAACGGTCATAATATCGTCGTGCCGGTGCGTATGAAAATGGACGACGCGCTTGCCTTCAAGAACTTCAACAAGCATCTCCATTGATAAATCACGCGGCGGAATTTTCGTGGTGTCTTTGCCTGCTCTTCTAATTTTTTCGCGGTAATCTTGCGCTTTGATAAATTGGTCACGAACTAAAGCTGCTGATTTTGCACGGGTGCCGGGAAAATTTCCGCCTCCTGCGCGAATTGGATTTGTTCCGTTAGCAAACTTGATGCCGCCCGCGTAATTGCCGTTTTTATCGTAAATCAATAAATCCTCAATTTTGTTGGCACTGTCGCGCAGCTTTAAATAAAGCGTTTGTCCACTATTGAGATGACCGGAGCCGGGCATTACATTGACGGTTGTAATTCCGCCGGATTGCGCGCGCTGAAGACTGGAAGCGCGGACGTTGACCGAATCCAAAAGCCGAACGTCAGGCTGAATCGGGCTTGAGCCGTCCGCGCCCGCGCCTTCGCCGATATGACTATGCGAATCAATCAGACCGGGCATAATGACTTTGCCTTCCAAGTTAATTGTTTGGGCTTCAGACGACAGACGAATCGTGCGGGCATCACCGACTGCGGAGATGCGACCATTTTGCACGATGAGAACTCCGTTTTCTATCGGCTGACCGACAATCGGTATGATTTTGGCATTGATAAAGGCGACGGGTTTTTCTTGTCCCAAAATCAAATTTGAAAACAGAAAGACGGATAAGAAACTGAAAATATATTTTTTCATTTATTTTCCTTTTTAAAAAGTTAAAAATGGTTAGATAAAAGTGCAACGAAACGGCTTTACTGTCAAGAATAAAAACGGGCAAATAATATTCGAGGCGAACAACTTCAATTTTATGGAAAATTATAGTTTTCAGAAGTTAAAGCTTTAAGCTAAAAAATTACCTCTCAGTTGATGGGCAATGAAATTAAAAAAGTTGCTCCGCTTGTTTTATTTGGAAAGAAATTAATTTTGCCTCCGTGAGCCGTAATTATTCCATAACAAACCGCTAAACCTAATCCGGTTCCTTGACCGGTCTGTTTTGTTGTAAAAAAAGGATCGAAAATTTGCTTAAAGTTGCTTTCATCAATACCGGCGCCGTTATCGGAAATTTCAATATTGATAAAATCTTTGTCGAATATCGTTGTTACGAGAAGTTCACCGCCTTCCGGCATCGCATCGCGGGCGTTGAGGAAAAGATTCAAAAAAACTTGTTCGAGCTGGTCGAAATCACCCAAAACTTTTGGTAGGTTTTTATCAAAATCGGTTTCTAACTTTAGATTCTGAAAAGATTTGTCAAAACTAGCCAGCCTCAAACTTGTTTTGATAACTTTTTCAACGTCCAGATAAATTTTGGCGGCAGGTCGAACCCTCGCAAAATTCATCATATCACCCGTTACTTGTGAAATACGTTGAATTTGAGCCGAGACGAGTTTTAATTTATCAGTCGTGTCCGCATCAAT
>JALZOH010000027.1 GCA_030857305.1 Acidobacteriota bacterium | reverse complement strand
CTGATGAAGCGCGTCGAAAAGATTGGTGTTGTCAACGCGGAAAGCTCTAATCTTTTTGTTGCCCTGGATGAAGCATTTGTCAACGCCGTCAAGCACGGAAACAAATTTGACGTCGCTAAATTCGTGCGAATTTCAGCCGAAGTTTCAGCTAAAGAAGCGCGTTTTACGATCGAAGACGAAGGCGAAGGCTTTGATGTCAACGGCATTCCTGATCCGACGGATCCGGAAAATCTTTTCAAAGCAAGCGGGCGGGGCGTTTTAATCATTCACAACGTCATGGACGAAGTACGCTACAACGAGCGCGGTAATCGGCTGGAAATGATCAAAAGAACAAAAATGGAAAAATCTGACGGTTAAAAATATGTTTTGTCCCAATTGCAGCGCGAACAATTCTACCGAGCAAAAATTCTGCCGTTCCTGCGGTCTGAATTTAGAAAAATCTGCTGAATCATTGATTGAACAATTTCCAAACGCTCATAACGCGGGTTTATCAAAACAAACTCAATTTGTTGAAAAGTTCGGGAATTTTGCCTTAGGCGGTTTTGGAGTTGTTCTATTGACGGGAATCGGCGCAATTATTTATTTCATTTTTTCAAAAATGATTTTAACGGGCGCGAATGTTTTGACCGGAATTTTACTAATTGCATTTTTGATTTTTGCACTGTTGTCGTTAATTTTTGTGTTTTTCAATGAATCTATTAAGGAAAAGAAAGCTAAAATAAATCCTGCGCTCTCAAACGAATTAACCGAAGCGAAACAGACGGGTAAACTTCTCGAAGAAAAAAGTTTTGAGCCCATTCCAAGCGTTATAGAAAATTCAACCGAACTATTTTTCGTCGAAAACAAAACTCAAAAAATCAAATGAAAATAACAATCGGACAAATCAACACGACTAATGGCGATATTGAAGGCAATATCGCCAAAATTTTGCAGTCAATCGAAAAAGCCAAGCGTGACGGCTCGGATATGATTGTATTCCCGGAAGTCGCGACGCACGGCTATACTTCGCAGGATTGGTTTCTCGACAAAGATATTATCGAATGTGTTGCAGAACCTCTGCAAAGAATTGTTGATGCGACAAAAGGTATTATCGCAATTGTCGGCACAATCCGCAGAAACGATGAAACGGACGGACGCAGGCTTTTTAATTCGGCGGCGGTTTTTCACGACGGAAAACTTCTCGGATTTGCCGATAAAACTCTCCTTCCCGAATACGACGTTTTCGATGACCCGCGCTATTTTGAACCCGCCGACACGCGCCGTATTTTCGAGATTAACGGCACAAAAATCGGCATTGCCGTTTGCGAAGATTTCTGGAATGACAAAACTTTTTGGAAGGAAAGATTATACGACATTGACCCTACTGATGAATTGATTATGCAGGGCGCGGATTTAATCGTGTCTCTAAACGCTTCACCGTTTAACAAAGGCAAAATTCATCTGCGCTGCGAGATGGTCGCGCACCGTGCTCGTCTTCAAAAAAAACCAATTGTCTTAGTTAACTTAATCGGCGGAAATGACGGCATTATCTTTGACGGCGCAAGCCTGATTGCCGACGAAGAAGGAGATATTATTTTACAGGCAGAAGCCTTCGAAGAATTTGTCGAAACTGTCGAGCTTGACGTTCATAAGCCGGATTTACGCGGAATTACGGGCAACGAATGTGAAACGATTCGAAAGGCATTAGTTCTTGGAATAAAAGATTACGCCCAAAAAAACCGTTTTACAAAAGCTGTTCTCGGTCTTTCAGGCGGAATTGATTCATCGCTCGTCGCGGCTCTGGCGTGTGAAGCGTTGGGCGCGGAGAATGTTTTGGCGGTGATGATGCCGTCGCCGTTTTCCTCCGAAGGAAGTATTAAACATTCAGAAGCATTGGCGAAAAATCTCGGAATGCCGACGCGCCTCGAACCGATTTCCGGCGCGTTTGAAACTCTTCTCAAACAAATGAATTTGTACAAACCGACGAAAGGCGGCGAATCTCTGGCAGCGGAAAATATGCAGTCACGCCTTCGTGGTGTGGTTTTGATGACAATTTCCAACGCCGAAAATCGCCTTGTCCTGGCAACCGGAAACAAATCGGAACTCGCCGTCGGTTACTGCACGCTTTACGGCGACACGAACGGCGGTTTGGCGGTTTTGGGCGACGTTTTGAAAACCGAGGTTTATGAAATCGCGCGGCACATTAATAAAAGCTCAAATCGCGAAACGATTCCAAACCTCATTATCGATAAAAAACCTTCCGCCGAACTCGCGCCGAATCAATTTGATCAGGATTCACTTCCACCATACGATTTGATGGATGCGATTCTAAAACTTTATTTCGAGCAAAAACTCTCGCCTGAAGAAATTATCGCGCAGGGAAACGATGCAAAACTCGTCTATGATTTGCTCAACAAGGTTGAATTACCGGCTAATGAATTCAAACGCCGCCAATTGCCGCCAACTCTGATCATTTCAAAAAACGCCATCGGCATCGGTCGCCGTCGCCCGGTAACGCATCGATACCGGAGAATTCCGAGAAACTAAAATTTTTTTGCAAGTAAAATTTTTTGCTCCGTTCCTGGAACAAATCGAAAGATTAGTTGTCTAAAGAAAACGGAGGTTTCTATGTCTAAATTTACGAATCCGCTCGAAAATATCAAAATTGCGTCGCCGTGCGCGGCTGACTGGGATGAAATGGTTGGCGATAACCAAAGGCGTTTTTGCGGCGCGTGCAAATTGAATGTTTATAATTTGTCCGGAATGTCGCGCCGGGAAGCTGAAAACTTAATCGTGCAGTCGGATGGTCGTTTGTGCGTACGGTTTTACAAACGCCCTGACGGCAGCATTTTAACAAAAGATTGTCCGGTCGGATGGCAGAAAGTAAAGCGAAATATCTCAAAAACGGCAACGGCATTTGCTTCGCTTGTTTTCACGGCTTTGAGCGGAATTGGTTTGGCAAATTATTTTGCCGAATCGAGAGAGCAGCAAATGATGGGAAAGACAGTATCGAAAATTGAAAATACGACAATGAGCGAAATAGCGATTGAAAATTCAAATGTTGCCGTTCAAGAAAAACTCGTCCCGATGATGGGAAATATCTCAATTCCAAACAACGGAGAGTACAGTCTGAGCAACGGTGGAATGGGTAACTTGGAAGAGGTTCGCACCCAAATCAAAGTTAATCGGAGACGTTAATTTTTTACAAAGTAACCTTGTCGCGCCCGAATACGCAGTTTTTCCGGCTTGGTCAAATTGACGTTAAGTTTAACGTATTTATTATTTGGAAAATCCCCTTCTGAATAGTATTGAACGAGATATTGCGCCTGTAGTTCGTTGGCGAGACTGCGAAAAATTTTTGCCAAGATAATTTCGTTACTTTTGGTATTTGCTGAGTTTTGAAGCTGGTCTTTTAGATTAGTCGGTAAAAAATTTGGTAGAAATGCGGTTCCGCCGGTTTGCCCGGCAAATTTTTGTAGTCCGTTCTGCGCACGCGTGCTGATTTTATTTAATCGAAACGAATCTCCCGCCGGATTAATAACGTAAAAAACCGTGTCGGCATTTTGCAGATCACGCAAAATTTTATCCTGCGCCACGCGGTGTGCGGAATCCGTCTTAGCCGCTAATTTATTTAGTTTTTCTCTGGTCAAAGTATTTACATCTAAATCACTGTAGGTATCTTTTTCCGCCTCTCGCGTCAGATTACTCCAATTATCTTCACCATCAGTTAAGGCTAAAATGACGCGACGGCTGCGCACAGGCGCGTTTTTTTGCAGGTATCGCGCGGCTGTAGTAACAGTATCGTAAAAGGCTGTAAATTTTCCTGACGGAACAATAGCGCGAACCTGAATCGCAGCTCGTTGGGCATTGTCGCGTTCTTGCGCCAGTGACGGTTGGTCGCCGATCAGAAAAATTGTCGCTTTATCATCCGGTTTCATCACACTTTCCAAAAATTGCGCCGCCGCCTTTTTTTCAAATTCAAATAAAGGATTAACGCTGCCTGAAACGTCAATTAAAAGAGCAATCTCCAAAGGAACTTTTTCAGCATCGGAAACCTGCGCAATTTCCTGTGATTTATTATCTTCCAGTATGCGAAAATCCTGCGCTTTTAAGCCTAAAATAGGTTGACCAAGCGGATCAGTTACCGATACGGGAACAATTACCAAACGAGACTCAACCTTTATAATTTCGCCGTCATCTTCAGAATTCTGAACTTTCGGCGGAGTGGGTTGTGGTGTTTGAGCAAACACACAAAAAGTAAAAGCAAAAAGCAGCGATAAAATGCCAATAAGATTTTGAAACTTCACGTTATAACCTCTCAAGGAAAAAGTCGCAAAAGACACGAAAAAAATTCTTTTACGTATCCTTTGCGACTTGATTTTCGATAAATTACTGGTCGTTACTTGGAGCAGTTGTTCCGTCTTTTCTGACTTCAACGTTTTGGAGCAAACCTTTGCTGACCGTTAATTTAACTTCAACGCGCCGGTTCTGTGCACGACCTTCGCGGCTCGAGTTGTCGGCAACCGCTTGAAGTTCGCCAAAACCATACGAGGTGCCGATTCTGCGAAGCGGAACATTATGCGTTTCAACCAAATAATCAATTACGGCTTGCGCGCGACGTTGGCTTAAAGATTTGTTTGCTTTTTCGCTGCCTTCAGCCGAAGCAAAACCGGTAATTTCGATTAAAAACCCTTTCATCGTCAATGCTTGTTGCGCAACATCATCAAGATTTTGTTTAGCTTCAGATGAAAGTACCGCGCTTCCAACTTTGAAGTTAACCGTCTTGGTTGATTGAACAACGTAGTCGTCAATTGATGAAATTCTCTGATTAGTAGCATTGACACCCGCAATAGCGGCGTCTGCCGATTCCTGGGCAGCCTTCGCGCCGCCGCGTGTCGCATTGGAAATCGCCATCAATTCATCAATCTGACCGGAGATGCGTTGAGCATTTTGCTCGGTCTGCGTCAAACGATCTTCAGCCGGCGCGACACGACTTTCGAGAGATTGCGCGGTGCGCAAATCATTTTTTCCGAAACGAACCTTTTCAGCCATCAAACCGCCTGTGGTGTCGCCGCGACCTTCAAGCTCAAGATTTAAGCCGCGAACAATCTGGTTTGTATCGATTTTATTTCCGCCGCCGAAAAAACCGCCTTTGGTTTTGATACTGGTCGATGGCGATATCATAACTTTTGTTTCGACTCCGACCGTATCACGAACAACAAAACTATTGGCGTCTTTAGCAACAACAACGCCTTTGATTTTATATTTCTGCCCGTTTGCTAAATTACGAACTTGCGCATCCTGCGCGAAAACGCTGACTGCGCCTATCATTAAAACTAAAAATAACGCTGGAAATTTTCTTAACATATTGAACTCCTTTTAAGATTAATTGTTTTTGGGAAGACTCTACCTTTTGACGTTTGTTAAAGATTTCGGGTTGTTAAAATATCTAAATCAATTTTAATTTACCGTTTTCTAAAATTTATTTAATAAGTCGTAAAGCCCCGTTAATGCTATCAATCTAATTTTGAGCAACAAATGCTATGCCAAAAATATTGATTTGCCAAAACTTAAGTAATTAAACCGCTATTTATCAAATATCTGTGGCGCTTTCAAAAAATTATTGTTTGAATAACAGACAACTTAAAATTAAAAACTGTCTGTTTTTAATTCGCTAATAGGGTTTGCAAACAGATAATTTATATGTTGAACCGGGTAGTTTCTAAGTATCCCTTCAAATATGATAAGAATTTTTCGGCGTCAGACCCGTCAACGATTCGATGGTCATAAGTTAATGCAAAGTACGCCATCGAGCGAATCGCAATCACTTCGTCGCCATCATCGGTTGTGATAACTTTTGGTCGTTTTTCGATAGCTCCGACGCAAAGAATTGCCACCTGCGGCTGATTGATAATTGGCGTGCCGAAAAGTCCGCCGAAAACGCCCGGATTGGTAATCGTAAATGTTCCGCCCTGGACTTCGTCCGGATTCAGCTTTTTCGTTCGTGCGCGGTCGGCTAAATCATTGGCGGTTAATGCCAAACCGGAAAGTGAAAGCTGGTCGGCGCGCCTTATTACCGGAACAATCAAACCCCAATCGAGCGCGACTGCCATTCCTAAATTTACATCGCCTTTATAAATGATTTGGTCGCCGGAAACTTGCGAATTTACGACGGGAAACTTGCGCAGGGAATTTGCGACGGCTTGAAAGATAAACGGCATAAACGTCAGCTTCGTTCCGGAGCGCGTTTGAAATTCAGCTTTGTTTTTATCGCGGAAACGGGCGACATTTGTCATGTCGATTTCATAAACGCTTGTGACGTGCGCCGAAGTTTGTTTTGAGAACGTCATATGCTCGGCAATTTTCTTACGCATTACCGACATCGGTTCGACTCGATCGCCGACCGCTGAAACAACCGCCGGTGAAGAATATTCAGATTTTTGTGCAGCTTGGGGCGCAGATTGTTTCTGCGGAATGAATTGCGGTGCAATGGGAGCAGTTTTTCCAAGCAAATCCTGTGGTCTTAACGCCGCACCCGAATCAATAAAAGATAAAATATCCTTTTTCGTCACACGCCCGCTCATTCCGGAGCCTTCGATTCTAGCGATATCAACGCCGTGTTCTTTGGCGATGTTACGCACGAGCGGACTGCTTTTGGTTCGGCGCAGTTCTTCAATTGATTTGTCGCCGGATTTTCCATTACTTGAAACGCTTACCGCCGCTTCTTTAACCGCTCCGGGTTGTTCGTAATCGTAGCTTCTGCCTTCGACTTCCTTAATTTCCTCTTTTTGAGTTTCTGGTGCCTGTGTTTCTGCTTTCGCGCGTTGTGTTGTCGGAACATCAGCTGACATTGCCTCGGCGGTTGCGTCGATCGCTTCTTTTCGACTCTCGACTCCTGACTCTTGACTCTTCACTGCTGCTCGCGCGCCATTCTCGCTGCCGACAAAAGCCACAGCTTTACCGACTTCAACCGTTTCGCCTTCCTGATGAACAATCTCTAAAAGCGTTCCGGCAGTTGGTGAGGGAACTTCCGCATCAACTTTGTCGGTTGAAATCTCTAACAGAGGTTCGTCTTTTTCAACCCGCTCGCCAACCTTTTTCAGCCATTTTGTAACAGTTCCCTCGGTTATAGATTCGCCCATCTGCGGCATCACAACTTCAATAGAAGTAGTAGAGATCGCAGATTTTTCGGAATCTGCGGGTTTGGCTGATTCTGCCGAAGCCGCCGCAGTTTGGGACGGTTCAACAATTTCCGGTTGTTTTATTTCTTCTGCGACAGGTTTATCTTCTTCAACTTTTGGTGTTTCAGTTTGACTGCTGACTGCCGAAGGCTGAGTGCTAACCGTGTTTTCGCCTTCTGCGCCTAAAACCCCGACAACGCTGTTGACTTCAACCGTTTCGCCTTCGTTAGCGCGAATTTCAAGCAGAATTCCGCCTGCCGGCGCGGGAACTTCCGCATCCACTTTATCGGTTGAAATCTCTAACAGAGGTTCATCTTTTTCAATTTTATCGCCGACTTGTTTTAACCATTTGGAAACAGTTCCTTCGGTGATTGACTCGCCCATCTGCGGCATTACAACTTCCACGCTCATAAATTCTCCGTTTGAAAAATAACTGCAAAATAAAATACAAAAATCAAATAAATAGAATACAAGAAAATCGGCGGTAAGAAAACAGACGAGGAAAATAAATAGTAGTGTGGAATTGACGTTTAAAGGTAAGTATTTAGAAATTAAGCTGTAACTGTAGTAATTTTCAGGTTGCAGGTAATTCTTTAGCCACCAATCAGATGCGCAACATAATAAGCAGTCGCCGCCGCGACGCTGCCAATCAGGCAAGTCTGAAACGCGCTGCGCAGTGGCTGCGTTCCCGTAAAAGTTCCTTTAACATAACCGAAAACAAACAGGGCGATGACCGTAATTACTACCGACCAAAGCAGAGCCGGCTGTACATCGTCAAAAATAATATACGGCGACAGCGGAATCAGACCGCCAAAAATATATGCGCCGCCAATCGCCGCTCCGCTTTGTAGGGCGCGTTTCGGATTGGGTTTCTCTAAACCTAATTCAAAGCGCATCATAAAATCCGCGAAATCTGCCGGACGCTTTGCGAGTGAGTCAACAATCGGCACACTCTCCTCTTTCGTCAAACCGTAATTTTCGAGAATCTCGACAACTTCATCCTTCTCGTGTTCGAGCATATGCTCAATTTCATATATTTCGCGGTCGTATTCGCTGTCAAAATGCTCGACATCGGATTTTCCCGCCAGATAACCGCCGAGTCCCATCGCAATCGAACCGGCAACAATTTCCGCAAAACCGGCGGTGACAATAATTCCGGTGGTCGCCACGGCGCCGGACAATCCTGCCGCCAGCGCGAATGGAACGGTCAAACCATCGCTCATTCCGATAACGACATCACGAACAACTTCGCCGGAAGTAAAATGCTTTTCAATATGGGGAGTTTGCGGCATACAAATAATGATAGCAGAATATTTTGTACTCAAATAAAACTATTTTGTCGCGCACGAGATTGTTTTGTCAAAAAAGTTTTTATTACGACTTTTGTATTCGTAAAATTATATGATGAGGTAAGAATCTGCTTGATCAAGTGCTGATTATCAGGAGTGTTATGAAAGATTATCGAATTTTTAGTACAATTTTAATTATAACTTTTGCTTCTTCTTGTAACTGGTATATTTTCAGAAAAAGCACTTATTTACCAAGAAATCGCCCGGAAATTTGTGTTCAAGTATTTGATGGAACTGCTGTAAATGCTGATAGATTAATGTCGTTTTCTGTCGAGCAATTGTTAGTACTACAAGAGTGCGGTCTTGGATATTATCCTCACGAGCAACTTCAAAACTTTATAGCCGATCAAGATGAGTATCCCGTCCCGGAGTTAATTAAACATATGCAGACAGCGCAGGATGAGGAATTTCAACACTACTTAATTTTAGATTTTGTAGCTCTAACTAAATCCGAAAAGCATAACAAAAGATTACTATCCGATAAAGATTTAGTATTGACTGAAGTTAATGAAACAATACAGAAAATGCAGAGTGTCAATCTTAAAAAGTATTCAGAAATTGAATTTAATAAAATCAAAAAGTTTTTTGATAATAACTAAATGTTTTAATGCAGAGTAGTAAACACGTATTTCACCTATGATGAACTGAATCAGGTTTTAAAATCACATAAGTCAAATTACTCGTATTCCCTAATTGTGAAAGACCAGATAAAGCAAATTTATCCGGTCTTTCTTCTTTAACTTAAAATGTAATTTTATCTGCCGAAGGTATTGCATTGCCGCATATCACCTGCCTGCATGCCTTTCGAAAACCAGGTCATTCGGTCTTTTGCCGAACCGTGCGTGAATGATTCGGGCACGACGTATCCTTGCGAGCGTTTTTGAATGGCGTCGTCGCCGACGGCTGATGCGGCGCGTAAGGCTTCTTCAACATCGCCCGCTTCGAGCATACCTTTCTGCTGCGTGTGGAACGCCCAAACTCCGGCGTAGCAATCGGCCTGTAGTTCGAGGCGCACGGAAAGGTCATTTGAATTTCCCGCACGATGCACTTTGTCCATTGTTCCAAGCATATTTTGAATATGATGACCGACTTCGTGAGCGATAACATACGCTTGCGCGAAATCGCCGGGCGCTCCGAATTGACTTTTTAGTTCGTTGAAAAATCCATAGTCGAGATAAAGTTTGTTGTCGCCCGGACAATAAAACGGTCCGGTTGCCGAACTTGCATAACCGCAGGCAGAAGAGACCTGATCGGTAAAGAGAACGAGTTTCGGGTCTTGGTACTGCAAGCGAGCCTGCTGAGGCAAAACTTTACGCCAGACATCTTCGGTGCTTCCCAATACGGATGCGACGAATTTTCTCTGATCGTCATTGTTTTGAGCATTCGGCTGATTTTGCGGTGCCTGCTGTGTTTGATTTGGGAGAGCGCCGCCACCGCCGAGCTGGTCGAGCAAGGCTCTTGGGTCGCCGCCGCACAGCCATAAAACAAGTATTAATAATAATGTTCCTATTCCTCCGCCGCCGAGCGCTAGCCCTCTTCCGCCGCCCATTCCGCGCTGGTCTTCGATGTTTGTGCTTTCACGTCCTCTTAACATAATTTGTAAATTCCCCGTTTCCAAGTTGTAATGTCAAGATATTAACATTTTTAACCAAATCAATGAAACTTAAAAATTGGCGGCAAACGGGAAAATATTTTCATTATCAAGGCTTACCGATTTTTTATTGTTTGAGCAATAAGTCAAAGGAAGTTTTACTTTTGCTGCACGGTTTTCCGACTTCTTCGCACGATTATCATAAAATTCGGGATACGCTGGTCAAAGAGTTTGCGGTTTTGGCTTTTGATATGATTGGTTACGGATTTTCAGCGAAACCAATTGATTTTGCTTACACGACTTTTAATCAAGTGGACGTTTTGCAGGCTTTGCTCGAAAGTTTGAAAATCGAAAAAGTTCACATTCTCGCGCACGATTACGGCAACACGATCACACTGGAATTGCTTGCGCGCGCTGAGGAAAACCGTCTGGATTTTACAATCGAAAGCATCTGTTTTCTGAACGGCGCGTTGTTTCCCGAGACTCATCGCCCGCTTTTGGCGCAAAAAATTCTGATCAGTCCGCTCGGTATTTTGTTCGGCAGATTAATTTCCGACGCGCGTTTTAAAACGAATTTAGCAAAGGTTTTCGGCAAGAAAACACAACCGACAGCAGAGGAATTTGAAGAGTTTCTTGATGTTTTCAAATTTAACGGCGGACGTAAAATAGCACACAAGCTTATTCGATATATGACTGATCGCGAAAAATACCGAACACGTTGGGGCGGCGCCTTACAAAAAATGTCGCCGCCGTTTCGTTTTATCAACGGTTTGGAAGACCCTGTCTCGGGCGCGCATCTGGTGAAAAGATTCCGTGAAGTTGTGCCGCATCAGAAGGATATTATCGAATTAAAAGATGTCGGACATTATCCGCATTTCGAAGCCCCGACAATTGTTTTGGAAAAGTTTTTTGAGTTCCACAATTTACCTTTTCAATAACTTTCAAAAAAACCGGTAAAATTTTACTCAATTTGAGCTTATCTCAAACAGCTCCGGCAAATTTTCTGTAAAACACGCGATTAATTGAGTTTAACTAAATAAGGTTGCGTTAAAATTCTTGACATTTGCCCGACTAAATCTTTATCATTCAATCTCGATAAAGTTTTTTGTTTCAACATTTTCAGAAGGGGAAACGAATATGATTAAACTTGATATTGTCAATCGCGTGGCGGATAAAACCGGCGTGCCGAAGCAAAAAGCGGAACAGGTGGTTGACGCGCTGTTTAACGCCATGAAGGACGCTCTGGCGAAGGGCAAACGCATTGAGCTGCGCGGCTTCGGCGTTTTTGTCGTCAAGGCGCGCAAGCGCGGCATCGGACGCAATCCTCGAACCGGCAAAGAAGTCCCGATTCCGGCGGGCAAAACTATTCGCTTTAAACCGGGCAAAGACCTGCAGGCAAAAGCTATAAAAAAATAATGAATAGTGAAAAGTGAAAAGGTAACGATTATAATCTTCTCACGTATCAAAATTTTTAGCTTTCTACTATTTAGTTTTCACTTTTCACTATTCACTGATTGTGTCTGACTTAAATTCATTAACCAACCAATTTTTTGACCGTCGCGAAGCGATGCGTCCGACAACTTGGACATGGGCGAAACACCTCGGTTTATTACTTCTCGCATTCATCACCGTGACGATTGCGGGCGTTCTCCAGCCGTTCGGATTTATCGAGATTTTTCCCAATGCCGACCCGCAAACGTGGACGGAAATCCTTCAATTTTTCGGTTCGCTTCCGGCACATTATATTGAACTGGTTTCTTCGACCGTTTACCGGCTTTTTACCGAATACGCAACGCTGAAATACGGTGTTAGCTTTTCTGTTTGTCTGCTAACGATTTTGATTGCCCACGAAGCAGGACATTACGTTGCGTGTCGGCTTTACGGTGTTGACGCGACGCTACCGTTTTTTATTCCGCTGCCGCCGCTCCTCGGTCCGGCGGGAACTTTGGGTGCTTTTATCAAAATTGTTTCGCCGATGCCTTCGCGTCGCGCAACTTTCGACATCGGCGTTGCCGGACCGATTGCCGGTTTCATAGCTTTAATTCCAATAGCAATTGTTGGGCTTCTGACAATGGAACAGGCTTC
>JALZOH010000331.1 GCA_030857305.1 Acidobacteriota bacterium | reverse complement strand
TCTAAAGCTGAACAATAATAATACGCTTGTCGGGCGATACGGTTTTGTCAAATCAAGTTCCGCCAACTCAGGCGTCGGCGAATTTTCTCTTTTATCACGCGCATACAAAACTTCCGGCATTGAACAAACCTTGCATCTGACTGAAACGGCTGTGCTTAATCAAAGAATGGTAAGCGAGACCCGATTTCAATTCGTGAACAGACATAATAGAAAACAATCAAATAACTTTGGCGTTACCGTTGATGTACCGGGAGCTTTTGCCGGCGGAGGAACTCCGTTCGATAATATTTCAAACCGTTACAATCGTTCTGAAATTGGAAATGTAACCACTGTTTCTTTGAACAATCACACTATTAGAACCGGCGCCGGATTTCGTTACGTTAATATCACCGACTCGTCCACACAAGGATTCGGCGGCTCTTATCGTTTTGACGGTTCGTTAGCTCCGCAGCTTGATAACAATAACCGGATTGTATATGGCGCAAACGGACAGCCCGTAATAATCCCCATTACCGGTCTTGAAAGATACCGCCGCACGCTTCTCTTTTCGCAGCTTGGTTTCTCTAGCCAAGACATAAGAAAACTCGGCGGCGGAGCGACACAATTCAATATAACAAGCGGTAACCCGGAAACTCGTGTCGGTCAACACGATATTTATGCGTTTATTCAGGATGATTGGCGCCTGCGTCCCAATTTCACAGTGGGACTTGGACTGCGTTACGAAGCACAATCCATTATCAATGGAAACTCAAACTTCGCTCCTCGCGTTTCATTTGCCTGGTCGAAGATGGGAAAGGCGAACAAATCCAAGGGGCTAAATAAAGGCGAGAAGAAAATAGATTTCATTCTTCGAGGTGGAGTTGGTATTTTTTATGAACGTCTAGGTGAAGACTTTACATTAAGGACAAACCGCTTGAATGGAATTAACCAAAGGCAATATATCGTGACAGATCCGTTAATTCTCGACATTTTTCCGCAGATTCCTTCTGTCAATACCTTAGCTCATCTTTCCAACACCTCGTCAATAGTGCGACAGGCATCAGATCTTCGTGTCCCATATTCGATACAATCAACAATTAGTTTTGAGAAAGAGCTTCCCCTTGGCTTTGTACTTTCAACTACCTACTTGAATACTCGAACAAGGAACGCCTTACGCACTCGTTATATCAATTCTCCAACAAACGGAATCGGGCAGATGGATAAAATTTTTCAGTATGAATCGAGCGGTACCTTTCAGCAGAACCAATTATCATTTACAACTACCAAACGCCTGAAGAATTTGTCGTTTTATGCGACATATACATTAGGGAAAGCGAAAAGTGATACGGACGGAGCCGATACTTTAGCCCAGGATTCATCAAATTTCAAAGATGAGTACGGTCGCGCTTCAACTGATATTCGGCATAACGTTTATATTGGCGGATGGTTTCGCCCGTTTTACAATATAGATATAAATCCTTTTGTTATTTATAGATCCGGTATTCCGTATAATATTACAACCGGACGAGATTCGAATGGAGACACTTATTTGACTGAACGACCGTCTTTTGCTACCGACCTAAATCGTCCGAGCGTTATTGTTACTTCTATGGGAGCATTTGATTTGGATCCGATTCCGGGACAGATAATAATTCCGCGCAATTACGGGACAAGTCCGAGCTTTTTCTCTGTCAACACTCGAGTCAGCAAAACTTTTAACTTTAGCAAAAAGTCAAAATCCGATAATCCTTTTTACTTGACGTTATCCGTTCAGATAGAAAATCTTCTTAATACTACAAATTTCTACATACCCGAAGGGAATTTGAGTTCGCCTTTATTTCGGCAATTCAACTCATCTGCCGGTACGTATGGATTTGGTGGGTATACGCCGGGCAATCGTATGATTAAACCTAATGTCAGCTTAAATTTTTAAGGTAACTTATATAAAAACAAAAACTGGCGCAAATCGTTAACATTTCAAGTGTCTTCGGCTTAATCACGCCGCCGGGACAAGCCGTTTACGCAGCAAGTAAATTCGCCAATCGGGGCGGGAGTCAAACTCACCGAAGCAGAACGCCTGGAAAAAATCGAAAAATTTAACAAGCGATTAGAGTGGAGGTCGCCCGCACAAGCCGCCAAAATTATAGTCAGAGGTATTAAGTCAAGCAAATCTTGTATCGTGATCGGTTCGGAAGCTCATTTCCTAAGCCTTTTCGCACTTCTCTTTCCGCGCCGACAACTCGGCAATTAACTTTATCTCTGGCGGCAAACTAAAAACGATTAGCTCAAACAAGGAAGTATAATAGTCTCTTTTTTTGGTTCAAAAGTTGCAGTTTCGAGGATACAATAAGCACAAAACGCCATTAAATTGAGACTCAGCTTTGAGCAGTAGGATTGCTGGTGTTTTCCGAATCTTCGTCGGTCAGCAATTTCTCTGATCGGGCTAATGACACATCTGGAGCGCAAAATATTGATTATCGTTCTAATATTAAAAATTTAACGATTAGCTTTATAATTATCGATAAATCTAACTAAACTGTGTTCAAGACTTGGAAGCAACGTGCCGCGTTCGCTTCCTAATACACTGAATAAAGGTCGTCGGGCAGCTAAATTCAATTCCGCCGTAGTGCAGCCGATCACCAGCGTAGAATCCAAGTCCGCCAGCTTCCCAGCCCAGCGGGCAAATTCAGCCCAAGTCACCGCCCCTTGTTGAGTCAGATGCCATAAACCGGTTTCTCCGTCGATCAAAATATCCAGACTTGCGTTGACTAAATCGGGAATGTATGTCGGAGAAATCAAGCTGTCGTCAGCAGCCATAAAAGTTTTCCCCAGAGCTAGCGAACCGAGCGCAATTCGCAAAAAATTAAATTCGTCCCACGGTCCAAAGAATGCGGAAGTGCGAATAATCAACGAATTTGGATTTACTTCTAATACTCGTCTTTCAGCCTCTGCCTTACTTTCGCCGTATATATTCAGCGGCGCCGTCAAATCGCTTTCGGTATAGGCTCTGTTTATATTTCCGTCAAAGACCAAATCTGACGAAAAGGTAAGAAATTGGATTCCCTTTTTTTCACAAGATGCAGCTAAGACTGCTGCGCCGTCGGTATTTTCCCGAAAACATGCTTCTTTTTCATCTTCGGCGCAATCGACGCGGACGTATCCGGCGGTATTAACAAGCGCCCACGAATCGTATTTATCAAAAGCGCGGTTAACTGATTCCGGATCAGCAATATCCATTTCACTGCGAGAAAGTAGCCGGTATGAAATACCTCGAATATCACAAATTCGAGCAAATGCCTGTCCCAGTGTCCCGGTGGCGCCGGTAATTAATAATTGTTTGGCGGATTTTTTTTTGTTATCAAAACCGGTTGAGCTTTGTTTTTTTGCCGCCGAAGATTCCGTTTGTGTAACAGCCTCACATATAAAACGATTAGGACGGCGCCACCAACCCGAATTTTCGAGAACGGGATGTTCAAATTTTTCTCCACGAGAAATAGATTGCAGCAAACCAGCCAGAGCGGTCGGACGCGGAAAGTTGCCACGCAAATCAAAAACGCCGGATTCATAATGATTTTGTTTCTTTGTGACAAGACTATTCCAGTCGTAAGAGCCAAGTAGAGACCAAGCCGTTACCGCGCGAATATCAACGTTTTCCTGCTGCAATTTTTTAGCCGTGTCCCAAGCTTCTATAAACCAGCGCAGTTGTTCTTCACGTGTA
>JALZOH010000330.1 GCA_030857305.1 Acidobacteriota bacterium | reverse complement strand
TCGTCGAGCTTTTTACTACGTAACCGTTCAATTTTTCTAACCAACAAATCTGTAGCCGACCCGGTGAACCGTTAAAATAAAGGCGGGATTTTCCGGGTCGTCTTCGGTTTTCTGGCGCAGTTTTGCCATGTGATTATCAACTGTGCGCGTAAACATCATCGCGTCATAGCCCCAAACGGCATCGAGCAGTTGCTCACGCGTGACAGTTTCGCCGCGGTGGTTGACGAGGAATTTGAGCAGTTCAAATTCGCGCGGGCTGAGTTCAACCGGCTGACCTTTTTTGCTCGCCTTGAATTTTTGAAAATCAACCGCCACATCGCCGAAAGTGTAATTTTCTATCGTCGATACTTCGTGAGTCGCCCGCCGCAGATGCGCCCTGACGCGGGCAAGCAATTCGTTTAAGCCAAACGGTTTGGTGATATAATCGTCCGCGCCGACTTCCAAACCTAAAACTTTATCGAGTTCCTGCCCGCGCGCGGTGAGCATTAAAATCGGCGCGTCGAAACTGCTTTTTCTTAAGTTTCGGCAAACGTCCAAGCCACTCATTTTCGGCAGCATTAAATCCAGCACGATTAAATCCGGTTTTTCTTCCAGAGCTTTTTTCAAGCCCTCTTCGCCGTCGCGGGCGACGATGACTTTGTAACCTTCGAGTTCGAAGTTATCGCGCAAGCCCGTCACCATATCCGGTTCGTCTTCGACTATTAGAATTTTGTTCATAATTTTTCATTTCCGCCGTTTGCCGCATCAATCGGCAGCAAAATTGTAAATGTGCTGCCGCGACGCGGAAGAGATAAAGTATTTCAGTCGGCGACTGCCCGGTTGCCGGGCATCTTTCACAGCGATACAGCGCTACCAAAAAATCACCGGCGAGTCCTCGATTGAGTGAAGATTGGAGCGATGTCAACAGCGGCACGATAATATCTTCTTCTTCTCCATTTTCGGTTAAAACACTCGCACGCCAAATGCGAATCAAAACGAAAAGCCGGAAAAGATCTCGACGACTTCGGTACTTTGTGGGTTGAAAAGATTCTATGAAAAAAAGGCGAGGATTTCTCGCCTTTAGTCACGGTTTGGACACACCGAACTGATTTGCTTGCTCGTAAGTTGTTTATTTCTAGCAAATAGTAAAAAGATTTGGCTCCGCAGGTAAGCGATTCAAACGGTTTTTGCAAATCATAGGATTTACCAAACTTACGATGTTTATTGGTTTTTATAAAATTTTTAATAAATGGATGATGCAGACAAAAGCGGTATAACGGAAATTCTTGGTCATCGTTTGGACACGAAATTTCAAATTATATTTATTGAAACTTAGATCTGCTTCAAACCTGTCAAAACTCATCAGGACAGTCTTTTCATCTCATTTTTGTTTTGACTGGCTTTTCCCAAAATATGCTTGATAAAACTTCATTTGATTTGTTCCGAATTATCATTAGTTCATTTTAATTTGATTATATTTCTGATGTTTCGAGCTTTTTCAGTAATAGTTGATTCCTGACCATTTGTTAACTCGCCGCCCACTCCGACAGCAGATGCTCCAGATTTAATATAATCAACCACATTTTCTAAATTTATGCCGCCGGTCGGAACAAATTCGATTTGCGGAAAAACTTTTTTAATAGCTTTTAAGTATGAGGCTCCGCCCATTGCGCTGACCGGGAAAACTTTTACTAAATCGGCTCCGGCTTTCCACGCCGTAAAAATCTCGGTTGGCGTTAAAGCGCCGGGTGATACGGCAATTTCATTTTCATTGCAAAATGATACGGTTTCCAAATCTAAAATCGGACTGACGATAAATTTTGCACCGGCTTCGCAGCACTTTTCCGCCGTCTGTTTATCTAAAACCGTTCCCGCACCGATAACCGCCGCGTTTCTATATGCGCTTGTTAGTTGTGCAATCAACTCAACCGCATTTGGAGTTGTCATCGTAACTTCCAAAACGTCGAGTCCTCCCGCGATAAGCGCTTTTATTATGGTCTGCGCTTTTTGAGCCGAGTCGGTGCGAATCACCGGAATAATACCGATTTCTTTGATTTTTTCGATAACCTCGATTTTGTTCATCTTTATTTCAACGCTGTATGACTGCGCCGCCGCCGCTAATTAAATTTTCTACTTCCGACAAAGTTGACGTTGAATTGTCTCCAGGCGCCGTCATCACGAGTGCGCCGAGTGCCGCACCGCATTCGAGTGAATATTTTGCGTCTTTCCCCGCGAGAAATCCGTAAATAAAACCGGAGGCGAAAGCGTCGCCGCTGCCGATTCGGTCGAAAACTTCAATGTTTTTGTAATCTTTGGCTTTGTAAATCTGATTTTCGTAAAAACAAACGCCGCTTAAATCGTGCAAACTTGCCGAATGAACTTCGCGCAAAGTTGAAACAATTATCTTCAGATTCGGAAACTCATTCATCATTTTTTCGGCTGCACACCGAAAAGTATTCTCGTCAAAATTCGATAATTTCGAGTCAAAATCAAACGCTCCGAAAACAGCGTCAGCAAACGGCAAAAATTCCTTATTTAGTTGGTTGGCAACGTCTCGTCCGCCGCGCATCTTCCACAATGAACCCCGATAATTTAAATCATAAGAAACGAAAGTACCGCTGTCTCTGGCAATTTGCATCGCTTCTTTTGCGGCATCCGGTGTCGTTTCCGAAAGAGCAGTAAAAACTCCGCCGGTGTGGAACCATCGAGTACCTTTTTCCACAAAAATTTTCCGCCAGTCAATATCACCCGTTCTTAACTGCGAAATCGCCGTATTTGCCCGGTCAAAACATGAAGACGCGGAACGTAAGCCGAAACCGCGCTCAATAAAATAAAGTCCGTTTCGAGTGTTCGCGCCATATCGGTCGTGTTCGCGCCACAAAATTTCTGATGTATCAACGCCGCCCTGCAAGATAAAATCTTCGGCTAGTCTACCGAGTGAATTATTCGCTAACACGGTAACAATCGCCGTTTTTTGACGAAAAGTTTTTGCGAGATTGCGGGCGACATTATATTCCGCGCCGCCGTCGAAAACGCGAAAATTTCGCGCCGTCTGAATGCGTTCATTTTCTGGGTCAAAACGTAGCAGAACTTCGCCCAGAGAAATTAAATCCCACTGAGAATCGTCTTGCTGTTTGATATTTAAAGTATTCATTTTGCCTAATTTCAATCGTCTGTGTTATCTAAAAATAAAATTCTCACCGCTTCTTGCCTTTGAACCGATAATTTTTTTCATTTGAATCAGGTGAAACTTTGCGCCCGTTATTTTTTAAATTGCGGTAAAAAATTCATTTCAAAGAGCCACATTTCGCACAAATTTGTCCATTCGGCAGTCGAACCCGGATTGTTCCGCACGGCGATATTGTGTCCGCCGTTCGGAAAAATGTGCAGGCTCGCCTGGATGTTTTTATCTAAAAGCGCGTTATAAAACATTAGACTATTGCGGGGATTGACCGCTTTATCGTCCGCCGCGTGAACGATAAACGCCGTCGGAGTCATCGCTGTAACCTGTTTTTCGAGCGAATATTTTTCCGTCAATTCCTTTGACGGATTCGCGCCCAAAAGATTTCTTTTGCTGCCCGCGTGCGCGTATTCGCCCATCGAAATCACGGGCGAAATCAAAATCATAAAATTCGGCGCGAAAAATAATTTATCCAAAACATCGCCGATTTTCGCCGCGTCTTCGGTCGCCGTTCCCAGATTTGCCGCCAGATGCCCG
>JALZOH010000329.1 GCA_030857305.1 Acidobacteriota bacterium | reverse complement strand
AAAATCGCGGAACTTTGCGAGTCGGAGCGATTGCCGATGTGACAATTCTCGACCCGGACTTGATTTGGACTTTCAAAACTTCGGAAAGTAAATCAAAATCGAAAAATTCACCGTTTGACAAATGGAATTTTACAGGCGCGGCGGTGACGACCATCGTCGGCGGAAAAATCGTCTATCAGCGAGGTAAATAAGCATGAAACTTTTTCAAAATTTTATAGTCTGTGTTTTGCTTTTCAGCTTTTTGATTTTGCCAGGCGGACAAATCTCTGCCGCGGCTGAAAAAGCCTTTGATTTAGCTATCGTCAATGCTCGAATTATTGACGGCACGGGAAATCCCTGGTTTCGCGGCGCAATCGGCATCAAGAACGGTAAAATCGTCAAAGTCGGCAGAATCAATCCGAACGAAGCGACGGAGATAATTGACGCGCAGAATAAGATTGTCGCCCCCGGCTTTATTGACGTTCACGCGCACGTCGAAGATATTTTCAACAATCCGAACGCGGAAAATTTTATCCGGATGGGCGTTACATCCTTGGTGACGGGAAATTGCGGCGGTTCGGCAACCGACATCAATAAATTTCTCGGACAAATGAAAGAGCAACCTCTGGCGGTAAATCTCGGAACGCTCATTGGTCATAATTCCGTGCGTTCAAAAGTAATGGGTCTCGACAATCGCGCGCCGACTGTCGACGAGCAGAAAGAAATGGAACAGGCGGTTGAGCAGGCAATGAAGGACGGCGCGCTCGGTCTTTCGACCGGACTGATTTATCTGCCGGGGACTTTTGCGAAAACCTCTGAAGTTGTCGGTTTGGCGAAAGTTGCGTCCGGCTTTGGCGGACTTTACGCAAGTCATATCCGCGACGAAGGAACGGAAGTCGTGAAAGCTATCGAAGAAGCAATCAACATCGGCGAACAAGCCGATATGCCGGTTGAAATCTCGCATTTCAAAATCTCCAGCAAAGCGCTTTGGGGAAGGAGCCCGACGACTATTAATTTGGTGAAAGCGGCGCGGGCAAAGGGCTTGATTGTCACGATTGACCAATATGTCTATACCGCTTCTTCAACTTCGCTCGATTCGAGGATGCCGAGTTGGGCGATTGCGGGCGGGCGCGAAGAAGGCAGAAAGCGCCTTGCGGACAAAACCACCCGCGAAAAAATGGTCAGGGAAATGAAAGCGGATTTGAAGAAAAAGAACTTCAAGGATTTCAGTTTCGCTTATGTCGCTTTTTATCGAACAAACCCGGAATTTAACGGCAAAAACATCGCCGAGATTACGCAAATGACAAAAGGTAAGAAGAAGCTCGGCGCGCAGATTGAACAGATTTTCGAGATGTATGAAAAAGGCGGCGCGAGTATGGTTTACCGCGTGATGAGCGAGGAAGACGTGAAAAATATCCTGGACGAACCGTTCACGATGATTGCTTCTGACAGCTCGGTCAGAAAATTCGGTGAAGGCGCTCCGCATCCGCGCGGCTACGGAAACAACGCAAGAGTTTTAGGTGAATATGTGCGAAACTTGAAAATCATTTCACTGGAAGACGCCATACGGAAAATGACTTCGCTTCCGGCACAAACTTTCGGGTTGCGCGACCGCGGGCAAATTCGCGAAGGCTTCGCCGCGGACATTGTAATTTTTGATGAAAACACGGTTACGGACAAAGCAACTTTTGACCAGCCGCATCAGTACGCCGAAGGTTTTAGTCAAATCATCGTCAATGGTCAACGGGTTTTTGACGGGCAGAAAATGACCGGTAATCTTTCAGGACAACCGCTTTTCGGGAACGGTTATCAACGCTGAAAATAATTGCTTTGTGCTAAGTTGAATTAATTCATTTTCATAATACATATGACGATAAAGATAATACTTAGGCTTCTCAGACTTAAATTCGTGTAATGTCATTCTTGCGGGCTCAAATTTGAGAAAAGATAAGCACAAATTGGAATTTTTTCGTTTACATTTGTAGCTGGTTGCATTTTTCACTCCGGCAAGTTACCATTTTGCTCATTCAAATCAAGTATATCCTTTATCATTAAAATCATTAAGCTTTTTTATTTTTAGATATTAATTCGCATTTCATGGGATTTTCAACTATTGCAATTCACGCGGGCAATGAACCGGACAGCGCAACCGGCGCTGTTTCCGTACCGATTTATCAAACTTCGACTTATGCCCAGGAGGGTTTAGGCAAGCACAAAGGTTTCGAATATGCCCGGACGCAAAATCCGACTCGCCTCGCCTTAGAAAAAAACATTGCCGCGCTCGAAGGAGCCAAATACGGGTTTGCCTTTGCTTCGGGAATGTCAGCCACCGATGCGGTTTTGAAACTTGTCAAAGCGGGCGACCACGTCATTGTCGGCGACAATACTTACGGCGGCACTTTTCGGCTGTTCAGCAAAATTCTGGCAAATTACGGAATCGAATTCGATTACGTCGATACGGCTGATGCGACTAATGTTGAAAAAGCATTCAAAACAAATACAAAAATGGTTTTTGTCGAAACGCCGACTAATCCGATTATGACCGTGACGGATTTGCAGGCGGTGACGGATGTTTCTCACGCGCACGGAGCGCGAGTCGTCTGCGATAATACTTTTATGTCTTCGTATCTGCAGCGTCCCGTAGAGTTTGACGTCGATATTGTCGTTCATTCTACAACAAAATACTTAAACGGTCATTCCGACAGTATCGGCGGTTTTGTTGCGCTCAATAACGAGGAAGATGCTGAATGGATTCGGTTTGTGCAAAACAGTATCGGTGCGATTCTTTCGCCTTTTGATTCATTTCTTGTTCTGCGCGGCACAAAAACTTTAGCTGTCAGAATGGAAGCTCACGATAAAAACGGTCGCGCGGTGGCAAATTTTCTTGCAGAGCACCCCAATGTCCAAAAAGTTTATTACCCAGGACTTGTTTCCCATCCACAACACGAGCTTGCAAAGCGTCAACAAAAAGGTTTTGGCGGAATGGTTTCCTTTGAGACAGGCTCGCTGGAATCAGCTAAAAAAGTTTTGGAAAGCGTCGAACTTTGCACTCTGGCAGAAAGTTTGGGCGGGGTTGAAACTTTAATTTCGCATCCCGCGACGATGACGCACGCTTCCGTCCCGCCGGAAAAACGCGAGCAGTTGGGAATTACTGATGGCTTAGTTCGTATTTCAGTCGGAATCGAGGACATTGAAGACATTATTTCTGATTTAGACCAAGCCCTTAATTAACGGTAAGTGATAAGCGGTAAATGGAAAGTAAAGAACTCGCCATTTACCGCTTATCGCTTACCATTTACCACTATTTATGATTGTTGAAACACACGCTACATCACACGTGGGGCGAGTTCGCCGCGGCAATGAAGATAATTATCTTCTACTTTCAATGGCGTACGCAAAGACATCTTCCCAAGATGCTAATGATTTTATTGTCGAATCACATAAATTTGAAGTTGATTCTAATGGAATTATCTTGGCTGTCTCAGACGGGATGGGAGGC
The DNA here is from genome assembly GCA_030857305.1 of Acidobacteriota bacterium. Classification (GTDB taxonomy): domain Bacteria; phylum Acidobacteriota; class Blastocatellia; order Pyrinomonadales; family Pyrinomonadaceae. Next base: position 225 of record JALZOH010000329.1, on the reverse strand, counting down.
GCATTAGCAGGGGAGGTCGCTAGCAAAATGGCGGTTGACACAGTCAGCCAGGTGTTTTTGAACGAGGACCCGGAAAAGACTTTAATACCCGATTTAGATATCTCTTCGTTAGCTGGAAAACTGTATGAGGCAACGCTTTATGCCAATCATCTGATTCATCAGCAAGGACGCACCGACCCGCAATTTGCCGGTATGGGCGCAACCTTTACAAGTGTCGGAATTACG
>JALZOH010000026.1 GCA_030857305.1 Acidobacteriota bacterium | reverse complement strand
ATAGAATGCAAGGTTCTCGCTAAAAATAACTGAGCCGTTCGACCTTCAACATTTTCACCACTCGGATCGCGGCGTATTGCGTCCCGAAAAAGTTGTTCAGCTTCCTGGAATTTCCTGTTTTTATAGGCTTTACCACCATCGACAAGATTTTTCCGGGCGATAATCTGGTTATAATACGAGCAATTAGCTCCGATTAAAACTGTTGTTAATACTAAGAAAATAGTCCCTACACGAGAGAATCTCATTTTTTCGACTCCATTTAAGGCTTAAGACGACAAAAACCAAAGATTTTAACTTTAGTTTTTGTGTTTATTTTAAGCTGAATTATTCGGTTAAATCATCAATCTGCAAACCGATAGGCTGCGCCCCGGCTAATTTGACTGCATCGATCACCTTAACTACATCGCCATATTTTACCGAACGAGGTGATTTAATGAAAACAGTTTTTTCCACTTCGTTTGTCCCTTCTCGAAAAACACCGTTAGTATCTCTTTCCTTAAAAATTTCCGAAAGCTGGGTTGTCAAAGAGCTCGCATCCGATACGTCGCCTGCATTTTCTTTGTTTAATAATAACTTCATATCACCTTTGTTGACAGTTACTACTAAAGTCAATGGATTCGGCTTCGGATCTACTTCCTGCTCTTCCGGTTTAGGCTCTGCCGGAACTTTAGCCTCAAATCGACTTGGTTTGAGAGGTGTAATGACCATAAAAATAATCAAAAGCACCAATAAAACATCGATTAGCGGCGTTACATTAATGTTTGGTGTGGCTCCTCCTGATGAGCCGGCTGATGACATTGCCATAACTTATAAACTCCCAATCTGATTTTTAATTCTCTTTTGCCAACTAATTTGTTTTTGGCTCGGCGCCGCCTTTTTTTCTGTCGGCAACTAAACCAATTTTGTCTATGTCCTGTTTGCGAATTGTATCGATCGCTTCAACTACCCTTCCGTAATCAACTTCAACGCCGCTCTTGATGTAGACAATTCGTTTGTCAGGAGTTTTGTTTTCCATTAATCTTTTGATTTTATCTCCGAGCTCAGTGAGCGGATATTGATCTTTACCGATATAGAAATTGCTATTGTCAGGAATAGCGACCACCACCGACGTATCTTTCGCTATATCCGCATCTTCATCAGGGCTCATCATGTCGCGCGGAAGATTGACTGACACGCCTTGCTGGAGCAATGGTGTTACAACCATAAAGATAATCAGTAACACCAGCATTACGTCCACCATGGGCGTTACGTTAATCTCTGAATTATACTCATCGGCACCACCGATTGTCATTGACATATAAAGCTTCTCCCTTTATTTAAATAGCAAATTTACTATTAGCTATTTAATTGTTTTGTTTTTTGTTTGATGAAATAGTCAACTAATTCTGAAGCCGAATTTTCCATTTCGACACCGAAACTAGTAACCTTATTTGTAAAATAATTAAATAACCAAACAGCGGGAACCGCCACGGCAATACCAAAAGCTGTTGCGACAAGTGCTTCGGCAATCGAACCGCCGACAGCGCCGATACCAGCCGTTTCATTAGATCTCAAAGCATTAAACGCTCCGATAATCCCGACTACCGTTCCAAACAATCCGACAAACGGTGCCGTTGAACCAACTGTTGCGAGACCTGAGAGACCGCGCTTCAATTCAGCGGTTTTAACCGCAATAGCACGCTGCAAAGCGCGTTTTGAAGCTTCCATCTCATCACCTGAAATATCGGTATTTCCCTGATGAGCCTGAAATTCCTTCAAACCGGACGAGACAATCATCGCCAGATGAGAATCTTTATGTTTATCGCTGATATTTATCGCTTCGTCGATATTGCTGTTTTTCAAAGCTTGAGCAACTTTCGGAGCGTATTGTCGGGATTGAGCTTTAGCTTTACTGTAAGTCAAATAACGCTCGATTCCGACGGCAATCATATAAATAGACATCAGCAAAAGAATAATAATAACAATCCATCCCGGAATCGTTAAACTTTCTGCGATTTCATACAAGCCGAAAGGCGACGCCTCTGCCGTAAACAATAAAAATAAACCTAAAATGGTACCTAAAAAAGTCATGGTTTTTCCTCCAAAGAAATCAAAATTTTATAATTGCGGATATATAATAATATGAGGAGAATATCAAATCTCCTCATATTATTTAGTCCTTTTTTAAGGAACAAAATTATAGACAATAACACCTGTCACGGAGACCGGCTGTCCTGAAAGTTGCGTTGGCGCGAATTTGGCACTTCGAGCTGCCTGCACTGCAGCGGCACGGAGAAGCGGATGACCGCTAACCGCACTTGCCGAAACAACGTTGCCCTGTTCATTAATTTTCACTTGAACATTTACGGCACCGCTGGCACGCACGGCTCTGGCAGCAGCCGGATAAGGCGGTTTCGGCAAGCTGGTCGCTTTACCGTTGACGACACCGCCCGAAATAGTTTTCGGTACTGCTTTCGGCTCTTCTTTTTTAGCTGGCGGCGGCGGCGGCGGCGGCGGCGGCGGCGGCGCTCCACCTTTATCACTTCCAGCATTTGGAACTCCGCCCGCTCCGGCAATTCCTTTTCCGTCTGTGCTCACCGGTCCTCGATAACTGGCGGGCGCTGAATTTTCAAAATTTCTATTTTCTGAACCAACGATGGTTTTCATACCTTTCACCGGCGGCGGCGTAGTATTTTTCACTACGCTCGGCTGGTCAGGCACTTTTGGAGATTCATCCATTCTCTGAATAATCTCTTTTCTAACATCAACATTAGGAGCGGCTTTAGCAATTTCCTTGGGTTTTACTTCCGGCTCCGGCTCTGGCGGCGGCTCTTCCTCGGCAACAGGTACCGGAGCCACTAAAGCAGAAAGTTCTAAATCGCCGGAACTGAGACCGTAATCTTGTGCAAAAAGACTGTACAGCCAGGCGCTCATTAAAATTGAAGCCATTATTACGAAAGTCGTAAATAAAAAACTACTTCGTCGGGTGTTTTCTCTAACGTTGCTTTTTGATTCAACTAACTGATCTAACATTTTAATTTTCCTCCCTTTTCTCCGGTGCCAAATAGGTCAAAGGTTAAGAGACTAATCGGTGCGGCTGTTGATATAAATTAAATCCCAAGTTTTAATCGCAATTATTAAATTAACGATTTTGCTTGATAAAACTCTCTAACTTCTTCTTCTTTTTAACTTTTAAATGAAATGCGGGAATAGACACTTTTGCTAGTCTGACATACAAAAGTTCTACAAATTCAACCGCAACCTATTTCACTTACGGAAAAAAAGCAGACACAAAATATTTAATTGACCAGCAACGATTTGAATTCTAAAGCCTTGCTTCAAGAATGTCAAGAAATATTTCCGTGATTTTCAAAGTTTTATTCGGCAATTATTTAATCGCCAACGCCGCGAAAATAATTTATCCAATACCAATGTCTGAGAGCGTTAAAAATTACCTTGCAATTGGTCGTCTGACAACCGAACGTCTTGAAGATGAAGCAAGTTTGTCTGTTCTTTTTACTTCAACTTGTTTTACTTTTGCAGCCCCGAGTTTATCCTGCCACCAAATCGCTATCGGACTAGCGATAGCAATTGTCGAATAAGTACCGGTAATTACTCCGACGAACAAAGCAAGCGAAAATCCACGCAGAACCTCGCCGCCAAATAAAACGAGCGCAAGAACCGAGAGAAATACAAGCCCGCCTGTGATGATTGTGCGCGACATTGTTTGGTTAATCGAGTCATTGGTCAAATTATAAAGCGATTTGTTTCGGTGTAAACCGAGATTTTCCCGAATCCTGTCAAAAATAACTATTGAGTCATTAACGGAAAAACCGACCAACGTCAAAAGTGCGGCGAGAACGGTTAAACTCACTTCCCATTGAAAAACCGAAAAGAAAGCTAAAGTGATCAGAACATCGTGAAATACAGCGATGACTGCGCCTGCCGCGTACGTCCAATCGTATCTAAAAGCAATAAAAAGTAAAATACCAATCATTCCTAAAAGCGTCGCGAGAATGGCTTGATTTCTGAGCTGGGCTCCGGCGATCGGTCCAACCGAATCAGTTCCGACAATTTTATATGCCGCCGCTTCATCTTCATCCAAGTTTCTTGATGCCTCGGCTTCTTTTCCGAAAGTATCTAAAGCTAGTTTGACTGATGCGCGTCCTTGATTTATCTGATTTTTTTCCTGTTCGTTTTGAACGGGCTGCGAACTCGTATTTGAATTGGCGTTAGCTGTCTGAGCATTAGTATCTGTCGTGCTTTGCGAAGCGGGACTGGTTTCAGTATTTTCAAAAAGAGGCACTTTGATTAAAACTTCATCCGTTTTATCTGTTGAAGCCTGGATAAGCGGGTCGGTTATCCCAATATTTTGCAAAGCCGTGCGGATTTCGTCTTCGGAAGGTTTTTGTCCTTTGAACTTAGCGGTAATCACCGTGCCGCCCTGAAAATCAACACCAAGGTTAAACGCATCGGTTCCGCCCGGAGTTAATTGCCGTCCGATAGTTGAAATTAAACCCGCCAGCAGAATGAGAATAGAAATTGCTATTAAAGGCTTGCGAAGCCCCATCCAATCAACATTAATTTTGCCAAAAAATTCAAACATTTTTTTATTTTAGATTTGCGATTGATTAACAACCAAAGATTCATAAATTAGATCGTCGAAAATTTGAATTTTTACGCGCTCTCTTGCCTCAAAAAAATCGCAAATTGCAAATCTAAAATCGCAAATTACTAGATACTTAATCTCTTCATATTTGGATTGCGCTCAAGCAACCACATAAAAATTGTGCGCGACACAAAAACGGCTGAAAACAAATTAATCAAAAGCCCCAGTATAAGTGTTACAGCAAAGCCCTTAATTGGACCTGAACCAAAAAGATACAGAATGACTGATGAAAGAATGGTCGTGATATGCGTATCGATAATTGTGATAAAAGCGCGGTCGAAACCTAAGTTGATAGCGCTGGAAACAGTTTTGCCATCACGCAGTTCTTCACGGATTCGTTCAAAAATCAGAACGTTTGAGTCAACCGCCATCCCAATACCGAGAATCAAACCCGCAATACCGGGTAAGGTCAGCGCCGAACCAAAGACAACGAGCCCGGCAATCGTCAAAAGCATATTCAGAAGTAAAGCTATCACCGCGTTTATGCCGGCGCCGCGATAATAAATCAGCATAAAAATTATGACAAATATAAGACCGCCGATTGACGCGGCGACGCCGGAACGGATCGAATCGGCTCCTAAACTCGGTCCGACGGTACGTTCTTCCTGATATTCTATTTTCGCCGGAAGCGCGCCCGATTTTAATGTTAATGATAAATCTTCGGCAGTAGCTTTTGTAAATCTACCGGAAATTTCGCCCGAATCGAAAATCTGAGATTTGATATAAGCGGCTGATTTAACTTCGTCATTTAAAACCACCGCCATATAATTACCGATATTTTTCCCGGTCCACTCTCCGAATTTTTGCGCTCCGCCCGGTTTAAAAGAAAATGAAATTTGATAATCGCTTTCACTCCCTGTCCGTGAGACAGCCGCCGCGTCGCGCAATTCGCTTCCGTCAACGACCGACGGATTTTCAAGCACAACCCATTGTTTCGGTTGCTGATTTTGGGCATTCGCTTCGTCCGCCGTGTCGCGCTCGGTCAACGGAAGAACTAAACGATTGTTCGGAACTGTTCCGCCGACTGACTGCACAGCAGCTTCTTTTGTCGGGAATGTCTGCACCGGCGCAGGATTTGCCGGACTAACGATTTTCATCAATGAAAGTCTTGATTCGGCGCCAATTAATTTTTTGACGCGTTCCGGGTCTTCAACGCCCGGCATCTGCAATAATATTTGTCCGGACTCAGCCGCTCCGTGTCTTTGCAGAGTCGGCTCTTTAACACCAAACGAGTTGATTCTACTTTCAATAACTTTTTCTGCCTGCGTTACTGCCTGATCCTTTAGAACTTTCTGCGCCGCCGCCGGCAGAGACCAATTAATTGTGCTGCCGTTTACGCTTTCGGTCCAGAGACTAAAATCAACTTTCTGTTTTACCGCATCGATTGTTTCTTGAACTTTCGAAGCATCCGTCACATTCAGATTAACTTGATAATTATTATTTTCGGCAACAAAATTGCTTTCTGCAAGCGGCATCTGTGCTTCCTGAGCCGTCGTAAACGCCGCATTCTGGTTGCTTTGGGTAAGTGTTTTCAAATAATCATCGGTTTTGACGCGCATTACAAGGTACGTTCCGCCTTCTAAATCCAAACCGAGATTAATGTTTTCAGTCAGGCTTTGCTTGATTCCCTGACCGGTAAAATCACTTGCCGAGATTGAACCCCGAGGCCCGAATACAAGATACAGACCAACCAGAGTGATCATCACGATGATAACTGTTCTAATCAATAAACTACTATTTTTCATTATTTTATCAGCGATCTGCGGTCGGTTTCGACTGCCGAGAGCCATCTATTTTTCTTCTCTTTTACCGACGACCGCGCTCTGAGCAATTTCGAGAAATGATTTCTCGGCGCTTTGAATAATAAAACTTGTTTCTCTGACTTCTCTAATTTTGCCGATAATGCCGCCGTTTGAAACAATTTCGTCACCGGATTTTAGGGTGGTGATCATTTCTTTTAATTCTTTCTGCTGACGCTTTTGCGGCATTATTACCAGAAAATAAAAGATGCCAAAAATAAAGACAAACGGCAAAAGTCCCCAAATAATACTTCCGCCGCCATCACCTTGAAAGAAGAACGCGATTATGTTCATTGTTTATTTTGCAGAAAAGAAAAAGATAATAATATACATTTAGAGACGGTTTATCAAACGCCAGTCGCTTTAAATTCCTTTTCACCTTCGCGGATTTTCGCGATAAAGTCGCGCCGGAATTGCCCAAACATTCCAAGCCTGATAGATTGCCTAACTTGGCGCATCGTGTCAAGGAAGAACGCGAGATTATGATGCGAAATTAAAATTGCCGCTAACATTTCATTAGATTGATAAAGATGACGGATGTATGCCCTCGAATATCTGCGGCAGACCGAACACGGACATTCAAGGTCTAAAGGTTCAGAATCTTTCGCGAATTTCGCGTTGCGGATGTTTAATTTCCCGCTTTTCACAAAGGCGCTTCCCGTCCGCCCGTTGCGCGTGGGCATTACGCAGTCAAACATATCGATGCCGCGATAAACGGCTTCAACTAGATCCTCAGGCGTTCCGACGCCCATCAAATAACGCGGAGCATTTTTCGGCATTTGCGGCGCGAGGAATTCCAGAACTTCATACATTACCGGTTTTTCTTCCCCAACGCTTAGACCACCAATGGCATAACCGTCAAAACCTATTTCGACGGTTTTTTCCAAACTTTCCCCACGCAGTTTGAGATGCCCCGCGCCCTGGATGATTCCAAACAATGCTTGCCGACCGGTTAAACTGTTTAATCCATCAGTTACTGCAAGCGGTTCTGACAAAAACCCCGTGTCCGCGCCTGCATCCTGTAATTGTAAAAAACAAATTTTTGAACGCTTTGCCCAACGCGCCGTTAATTCTAAACTCTTTCGGGTAATATCGATTCCAGCGTCCCCCGGCGGACATTCATCGAAAACCATCACGATTTCCGAGCCGAGCGCAGCCTGGATTTCCATCGAAATTTCCGGCGAGAGAAACATTTTGTCGCCATTGATGTGGGAGCGAAACTCAACGCCTTCTTCAGATAGCTTGCGTAAATCGGTGAGCGAAAAAACCTGGAATCCGCCAGAATCGGTCAAAAACGATTGATTCCAGGTTGAAAATTTGTGCAAACCGCCAAGTTCACGAATAATTTCAATGCCCGGACGCAGCCACAAATGATAAGTATTTCCGAGAATTATGCGCGCGTCGAGTTCTGTTTCGAGCCATTCAAAACGCACTCCTTTGATTGTTCCTTGCGTACCGACTGGCATAAAAACAGGCGTTTCAATTTCAGAACGCCTGGTACGCAAAATTCCCGTCCGCGCTTCGCCGTCCTGCGCTGTTATTTGCCATTCGATTGGATTCATAAAAATAATTACGAATTTTAGATTACAAATATGATAGTAATTCGTAATTTAGCTTCTCTTTCCAAGCAAAGCCCAAATCTGCTCTGCGCCCACTGCCGTTTCGGAAACGATTTTCCCGTCTTCATTAATCAAAATAGCTGACGGAGTTCCCTGCATTCCGAGTTCTTTTGAAACTTTGCGCCCGGTGTCTAGAATGATAGAAGAATTTAAGCCGTAAGTTTTAAGTTGCTCGGGTTCCCCTTCGGAAAATACCAGAAGATTAGGCTCATCCATTCCTTTTGTTTTGTCCCATTGGCGTAAATCATCGAGCATTTGCTCACAAAAACCGCAGGTTGCACTCCAAAAAGTAATTAGTGTTTTCTTACCAAGCACCGATTGTGAGGTTATATTTTTATCAAAGACATCGTTTAACGAAAACTCCGGCAAATTCATTCCAAGTTTTGCTTTTTGAGCGTCGTCTTCGTTTGTACCGGCGATTAACAGCTTTTCGCTAATATCTATATTGGTTTTGATTTTCTCGATCAGTTGACGAATTTGCTGGTCGCCGACTGCCGGTTTACTTGCCACAGTTCCGTCTGCATTGACAAGCACCGCTGCCGGTGTCCATTGCGTGCCGAAACTTAAAGCAACTTCCCTGTCTTTTTGGAGAAGTATTTGTTTGAGATTGCTGCCCGCAAATTTTCTCAAATTTTCTTCAACATTGCCGCTGCTTACAAATACGAACTCCATTTTATCCTTTAACTCATTTTGCCACGATTCAATTTCAGGAAGCAGAGCCGCGCACGGGCTACAGTTCGCACTCACAAATAAAAACAAAATTGGTTTGCCCGGAGCAAAAAGCTGCGCGGAATTAACTATTTTATCGTTGATGTCCGGCAGGGAAAAATCGGGCGACGGCGTGCCAATCAACAATCCACCATCGGGTTGAGTAATGCCTTCGCGTTTAATTTCTCCGCCGCTTTCCAAAGCGGTAATTTCAAAAATCTCGATGCGCCGCATAATCTGCGTTTGCTGTTCTGATATTTTCTTAAGATAAAACACGACCGCCGCCAACAATCCAACGGTTGCCAAACCTAAAATAAACGACATAAAATTTCCTTGCGTATTATTGTTTGTTGAATCAAACAAGCTAAAACCTTGATTGTCCTTTCCGCTTAAAATAAGAAAAAACGCCAGTATCGCAAAAATTATATTACGAATCAGAATCTTTTTTGAAACAGGTTCGCTGTGAATCACGCCAAAGCAGTGACAATCCGGCGCCTTCCCCTGTGCCATCTGAACAAGCATTCCGCCGATAAAAGTCAGAAGTAAAATGAGCGCGCCGATTGCGCCAAGCCAGGAAGTTTCCACAAACAACAAACAAACGGCAAAAACAATTTCTGCTAAAGGTAACGCAATGGCAAGCGTTTTCGCGAGTTCTGCCGGCGCGCCGAAATCTTTAACGGCTTTCTCCGAGCCTTCGAGGTCGAGCAGTTTACCGACTCCGGCAACCCCGAAGATTCCAAAAAGTATAATTCTAATTAAAAGTAAGATAATCTCCATTGTTTCAAGTGTTAAGTGTGTTTTAAGTGGTAAGTGGTAAACGGTAAATGGTAAGTTTACCGAAACTTACTTACTTTTATATTTTCTTTGGCTGTTTTAATTGAAGTAGTCAATAATTTTTGCAATTCTCAACAATCGTTCAGCAAAGAGTTTGCTTGCGCCTCTGTTAAATACTCGCTATCTCGCAGAAGCCGCAACCAATAATCGGTTTCAAACGCTTCTTTTTGAGAGATTGAAAGTTTGTGAACAAAATCTGCTTTTGATTATGCTTGATTTGCCTCTTCAATATTTGCGCCGATTGCTGCTCCGGAACGCAAAATCTGCTTCGACAAAACATATTCTTTCTTTTCGGCGATAAAATATTTGTAAAGTTTGATCACTCTCAGCGCAAATTGATACGACTTATCCTTCAAAACACTTTCCTTCATAAAAACTTACCACTTAGCGTTTACCACTTTTTACGCTTTTGTGTCTTTCCTTAACGCGAATCGGTGTTGCAAAAAAGTCGAATGCCTCGCGCAGACGGTTTTCGATATAACGCAAATATGAAAAATGAAGACCCGGTTTGCCTCCGCCTGAAGTGAATAAAATAAACAGCGGCGGACGAATTCCCGACTGCGTAATATACTGAACGTGCAGACGAACTCTGCCGCCTTTGCCCGGTGCCATTCCGCCGCCCATATTCGGTTGATTAACGCTTTCTTCAAAAAATGTGTTGAGTTTCGAGGTTGTAATTCGCAGATTTCTGGCTTCGTTTGCTTTCACTACAATCGGTAAAATTTTATTAACCCGCTGCCCGGTTAACGCAGACATCGTGATAATCGGCGCCCAATCCAGAAATTTCAAATGGTCGCGCAGATTATGTTCAAACTCGATTGCCGTGTTTGTTTCCTTTTCTTCGACGGCGTCCCATTTATTAACCGCAATAATAATACTGCACCCGGAATCGAGCGCGTAACCGGCTATAGTCGCATCTGAATTTGCAAATCCATCAACCGCGTCAATGACAAGAATAGCGACATCGGCTCTTTCCAGAGCCTTACGTGCCATCACCACCGAAAGGATTTCCGACATTTCGGTGGTTTTACCTTTCCGGCGAATACCAGCCGTATCAATTAATATAAACTTCTTGCCGTCAACGGTTAATTCTGTATCGATAGCATCGCGGGTGGTTCCGGCAATCGGCGAAACAATAACTCTCTCTTCACCCAAAATTTTATTGAGAAGCGAAGATTTTCCAACATTGGGACGCCCGATAATCGCCAATTTTATTTCCTTCTGTTCAATTTCTTCCGTCTCCTCTTCAAATTCCAAAACTTTGTAAATCTCGTCCAGCAGATCACCGACGCCGTTGCCGTTTTCGGCGGAAATCGGTGTCAGTTCAAATCCGAATTGATAAAATTCGGCAGCTTCCTCTTCAACTCTTTTGGACTCAGCTTTGTTAGCGGCGATAAAAATCGGCTTTCCGATATTTCTTAAAAGTATCGCAATCTCTTCGTCGAGCGGAGTAATACCGGCGCGTGAATCGACCACCCAAATAATTGCCTGTGATTCATTGATCGCGTTTGACGCTTGTTTAAAAATATTGGCGGGAATTATTGCATCATCGTCCGGAACAATGCCGCCTGTATCAACCAGTGCAAAGTTACGCGCCTGCCACCCGACTTCACCGTAAATTCTGTCGCGCGTAATGCCCGGTTCATTCCCGACAATTGATTTGCGGCTGCCCGTTAAACGATTAAAAAGCGTGGATTTTCCAACATTCGGACGACCGATTATTGCTACCAGTGGTAAATTCATTAATTAGAGAATAGACAAGAAAACGATTTTCTGACAAGTTTGTTCACTTTGTTTTGGAAGAAATAATCTTTAATAAAGATAAAATTTTATTCCAAAATGCAAACGATAATACAAATAAACAATGGAAAAATCATGGCGAAAAACAGATGCGATAATGATTCAGAGTGAACTAGGGAACCATCAGCGGAAAGTTATGGCAATCGGCGGGCGCCATTTCGGTCGAGAGCAGTATGATGAAAAACTTGCCATAAAAAAATTTTGTGAAGCAATCAACCAGGTTGTCATATTATTTTTGGCTGAGACCTGTAGAAGATTTAATTTCTGGCGATGAATTAAAGCGAACTTTTGTTCTTATATTTTCATCAATCAATAGTATTGACAAAATCGTCGGAAAAATAGTACTTTTATTATTGATTCGACTATCTTCAAGTGCACTTCACATTTCAACATTTTTCGAATGCAAAAGTAAGTATTTGGTTGAATTGAAGTGTCTTTTTTAATTTATAAATTTTTGTGAGGAGAGATTAAATGATTTTGAAAAAAAATAAAAACACTTTGCGCCCGTTGTTCACCATATTGGCGTTGATAACAACAATGCTTTGGTGGGGTGCAAATTCAACAAACGCTCAAACCCCCGCGAGAGGAGTACTTCATGATTTTACCGGCAGCGGTCGAACCAGTTTTGTGACCCTGGGAATTCCAGAAGCTGGCGGCACTATCAGATGGCGAATAGCGGCTAACCCACCGGGGTCTCCCGCGTTTATTCGTGAATTTGACTTTGGTAATTCCACTATGGACTTTATTGTTCCTGAAAATTATACCGGAACTGATACTGTAAACCAAAGAACCGAACCAACCGTTTGGCGAAATGCTAACGGTACGTTCTACGT
>JALZOH010000328.1 GCA_030857305.1 Acidobacteriota bacterium | reverse complement strand
CTTCCGTGTTGACCACATCGTGTTCGAGGAAAATATTGATTCGCAAAAAATCTTTCAGCCATCCGGTGTCGAGCATAATCACTACGAGATATTCGGGACTCATCACTCTGACCGTCACGCCGCCGCTTAATTCAAATTCATTCGCTTCAATTACTGCTTCGTTAATCAAATCTTTTGAAACGAGCAGAAACTGAATGGGAGGAAAGCCTTCGATGTAGGCGTGTTTGCCTTTGATTTCGTAGCCACGTTCGCGCAGATAATCGAACAGCGGCTGAAATTCCATCAAAACGCTTTGTCCGTCGCGGCGGACGTGAACGAAGACATCTATGTCTTTGGTGGCAATCGGTTCGGTATAAAAGATGACCGCCGCCCAAGCCGCCTAAAGCGTAATTATCAATCACGCCGTTGTCGGTCATTTAGTTGATAACGGCGATTGTCTTTTCGATGTTACCCATTGACACTTTGAATTTTAGATTAGATTCGACGGTTTGTTAAGTTTAATTATCTTACCGATTGAGATTTTGTGTGATTTGTTAAAGAATATATCAAGCAAAAGTTTTCAGGGGAGCAATAAGGCTGAGAGTCGTTCCGACGCGGAACATTACCCTAAAAACCTGATGCGGATAATACCGACGAAGGGAGAAAAACAATGATTGAAAAAACTGACGAAAAGAAAGAAAAAACCAGCGACGAAGTGAAACTGCCGAGTTCACAGAAAATCTACGTTGAAACGGGCGGCAACACAATCAATCAAACAAAACATAATTTGCGTGTTCCGTTTCGGGAAATCGCTTTGAGTCCGTCCAGAAATATGAAGGACGAACTCGAAGAAAATTTGCCGGTGCGCGTCTATGACACGAGCGGCGTTTGGACTGACCCGGACTGGCGATGCGACGTGCGCGAAGGTTTGCCGACGCTGAGGCGCGATTGGATTACGGCGCGTGAAGACGTTGAAGAATACGTCGGGCGCGAAATTCTGCCGCAGGATAACGGCTATTTGACGAAAGGCGCGGAAGACATTGCAAAAATAAAAGAAAGCGGAAAACTTGAAGAATTTCCGGGCTTGAAGCGCGCGCCGCTCAAAGCAAAAGCGGGAAAATGCGTTACGCAGATTCATTACGCGCGGCAAGGAATTATTACGCCGGAGATGGAATATGTCGCCATTCGTGAAAATCTCGGACGGCAAATCGCGTTTGAAACCTTGGCAAGCGGTCAGGAAAACGAAAGAGATTCACTTTATCATCAGCACCAGGGCGAAAGTTTCGGCGCAAGCGTTCCGAAATTCGTTACGCCTGAATTCGTCCGCGATGAAGTTGCTCGCGGACGCGCCATTATTCCCGCCAACATCAATCACCCGGAAGCCGAGCCGATGGCGATTGGTCGAAACTTCCTTGTCAAAATCAATGCGAACATCGGGAATTCGGCGATTGCGTCTTCAATCGAAGAAGAAGTCGAAAAGATGCGCTGGGCAACATTGTGGGGCGCGGACACGGTGATGGATTTGTCAACGGGCAAGAATATTCACGCAACGCGTGAATGGATTTTGCGAAACTCGCCCGTGCCGATTGGGACTGTGCCGATTTATCAGGCGTTAGAAAAAGTCAACGGAAAAGCCGAAGATTTGACCTGGGAAATTTACCGCGACACTTTGATTGAACAAGCCGAACAGGGCGTTGATTATTTTACGATTCACGCGGGCGTGCGCTTGCCGTATATTCCTCTGACGGCGAAACGCACGACGGGAATTGTTTCGCGCGGCGGCTCGATTATGGCGAAATGGTGTCTCGCCCGTCATGAGGAAAGTTTTCTTTACACGCGCTTCTCTGAGATTTGCGAGATTATGCGTGCGTACGACGTTTCGTTTTCACTCGGCGACGGTTTGCGTCCCGGCTCGATTGCCGACGCGAATGACGAAGCACAGTTTGCCGAACTCGAAACTTTGGGCGAGTTGACAAAAATCGCCTGGGAAATGGATTGCCAGACGATGATTGAAGGTCCCGGTCACGTGCCGATGCACTTGATAAAAGAAAATATGGATTTGCAGTTGGCGGTTTGCGGCGAAGCGCCGTTTTATACTTTGGGACCGCTGACAACCGACATCGCGCCCGGTTACGACCACATTACTTCAGGAATCGGCGCGGCGATGATTGGCTGGTTCGGCTGCGCGATGCTTTGCTACGTTACGCCGAAAGAACATCTCGGACTTCCGAACAAAAAAGATGTCAAAGAAGGCGTCATAACTTACAAACTCGCGGCGCACGCGGCGGATTTGGCGAAAGGTCATCCGGCGGCGCAAGTTAGAGACAATGCTTTATCAAAAGCGCGTTTTGAATTTCGCTGGGAAGACCAATTTAATCTTGCGTTAGACCCGGAAGTAGCGCGAGAATATCACGATGAAACTCTTCCGGCTGAAGGCGCAAAACTCGCGCATTTCTGCTCGATGTGCGGACCGCATTTCTGTTCGATGAAAATCACGCAGGAAGTTAGAGAATATGCTGCAAAAGAAGGCGTAACGGAAGAAAAAGCGTTAGCCGTCGGAATGGCGGAAAAGTCGAAAGAATTTACGACAACGGGAAGTGAAATCTATCACGGCAATTTGCCCGAAGGCGGAAAGCACGACCATTAGCGAGATTCAAAAAATTCGAACGGCGGGTAATTTAAAAATAGTCAGCGAAAATGAACGAACAGTCTTACGATAAAATCGCCGAATGGTTTGTAAACTATCGAAAAAGTTCGGAAGTTGACAGCTACATTTTACGGCTTATCGAAAGATTAGAGAAAGGCGGAAAAATCTTCGACGCGGGTTGCGGCGGCGGCGTTCCGAATGCCGAGTTTTTAGTTGAAAAGGGATTTGATGTTACCGGGATTGATTTTTCGGAACAGATGGTTCGGTTGGCAAAAGCGAATGTTCCCGCCGCAAAATTTTATAAATCGGACATTTGTTCTTTTGAAACCGATGAAAAATATGAAGGGATTGTCGCGTGGGATTCATTATTTCATCTGGAATATGACAAAAACAAATCAGTGTTTGAAAAATTGTTCGGAATGTTAAAAGGCAATGGGTATATGGTTTTCTCGCACGGTGGCGGTCAAGGAGAAATTACCGGCTTGATGAACGGCGAGAACTTTTCTTACAGCAGCCTCGGACCTGAATTAACTTTGCAAACCTTAAAGGAAATAGGATTCGAGATTGTGAAATATGAAGTCGATTATTCGGAACCACACGGTTATATGAAGGCTATCGTGAGGAAATAAATTTGTAAGTTTTCGGTTAGGGAAGAAAATGTTTTTAAGTTTTGCCAAAGCACGAAACTCAGAGCTTATTCTTTTTCATTTTTTGTTTCCTGTATTTTCTTTGAAAAAAACATGTCAATAATCAGTAAACCCGCGCCGATGCAGATTGCCGCGTCCGCCACATTAAAAGTCGGATAATGCCAGTTGCCGAACTGCACGTCAATAAAATCAATGACGAAACCGAGGCGCGCGCGGTCAACGACATTCCCTACAATTCCGGCAAGCAGCAGAGCCAACGCGCCTAAAGTGCGATCATCAGAGCGCGGCGTGCGCCAGAAAAAATATAAAACCAGTGCCGCCGCTACAAAAGCGACAGCCGACAAGCCCCAGCGTCCCGCGTCGCCGTGGTCGTCCATCATACTAAAAGCCACGCCCGTATTTTGCGCGTATGCAAAATTCAAAAAATCCGGAATAACCG
>JALZOH010000327.1 GCA_030857305.1 Acidobacteriota bacterium | reverse complement strand
CATATGCCGTTTGAAAATTCGCCGCTGGCGATGGACATCAAAGAAATAAAATGGCGCGAGGCGTAGCCTCTTTCAATTTTAAGAGAGACTAATCGGAAAGTCGGAGACTTTCCGCACATCGGCGGGCGAAGCCCTTTGAAGATAAAAATTATCAAAGAAGTTTTTAATAACTTAAATATGAAACGAAAAGCTAAAATCTATTACACATCGCTCGATGATTTCTGGCGCAAGGAAGAAAAACTCGCGTGGCTGCGCGATAATCCGATTGAGAAAATCGCGTTTGAAAGCATCACGCCCGATGAAAAGCACAATTGGATTAATCAAACCGACAATGATTTTGAAACTTTGCTGCCGATAATTGATAAAGATGTAAAGCTAGGTCGAAAACAGGAAGCCATATTCAAAATGTTTTCTTTGGGTGTCGTAACGGCAAGAGATGAATGGGTTTATGGTTTCGATGAAGAATTGTTAGCTAATCAAGTGCAATTTCTAATTGATTCGTACAGCAATGATTCAAAATTGCTGAAGGGTAAATCCAAAGATGAAATTAAGGACTTAATCGGTAAAAGAGACAAACGCGATATTAAATGGACGCGCGCCGTTATCAATGATTTAAGTAATGGAAAAGAATATAAATTTAACGGTTTAAATTTTAGAATCTCTACTTATCGCCCATTCGTCAAAAAGCTATTATATTTCGCATCAGAATTGAATGAAATGCAATATCAGTTGAGATGGATTTATCCTAAATCAGAAATAAGAAATTTAAATTCTAATATATCAATCGGATTTATTGGTAATGACACCTTAATTCCTTTTTCTGCATTGGTCTTTAACCAAGTTGAAGATTATAACTGTTTAAGTAACGCCGCCAACGGAACAAAAACGCTTCCGCTTTATATTTATGATTCCGAAAATCAAAAACACGAAAACATCACCGATTGGGGCTTAACTCAATTTCAAAATCATTACAAATCAGCGAACGGTACGAAGATTACGAAGCAGGACATCTTTTATTACACTTACGCCGTGCTTCATTCGCCCGTCTATCGCAGAAAATACGAGCAGAACTTAAAGCGCGAGTTTCCGCGCCTGCCGTTTTACGAAGATTTTTTCAGGTGGCGCGATTGGGGCAAAGAGTTGATGGATTTGCACATCAATTACGAAACACAAGAAGCATTTGCGCTCGAAAGAAAAGATTTGGATTTAACGCCGAAGAAGAAAATTGAGCAAGAAAATTTATTTGGCAATAAGATGGAAACGGAAGACGAAGCGTTTATTGCTAAACCGAAAACAAAACTTCGCGCCGACAAAATAAACGGAACAATCGAAATAGATTCGCACACGACGTTAACGGGCATGCCCAAGCTCGCCTGGGAATATAAACTCGGAAACCGTTCCGCGCTCGAATGGATTTTAGACCAATACAAGGAAAAGAAACCGCAGGACGCGACGATTGCCGAACGCTTTAATACATACAAATTTGAAGATTATAAAGAACAGGTTATTGATTTGCTAAAGCGCGTAACAAATGTCAGCGTCAAAACAATGGAAATCGTCAATCAAATGCCGAGTGTCGCTTAAATTGAAGTTTTATTTTGTCGCCCGAAAAACGAGAAAATAATCCATACCGTCGGCTTTTGTAAAATCGAATTCTTCTTTCAAAACAAAACCGGCACGTTTCAATTCATCAATAACTTTTCCTTTATCAATGCCGTGGTCGTCGCCATTCCCATTTTTATCAATGATGCCGACCAGCCCGTCTTTTCTGAGCGAAGCGCGTATGTTTCGTAAAACCTTTATGGGCTCGGCAATTTCGTGATAAGTTTTTAAAATCAAAACCGCGTCAACCGAATCTTTGGCTAATTTCGGATTGTCTTCCGCGCCGAGAACGGTTTCTATATTTTTGAAGTTTTCTTTTTGAGCGCGATTTTTTATGTGTGTGATATATTCCTCGTTTATCTCAACGGCAAATACTTTTCCTTTTTCACCAACTCGTTTCGCGGCAAGCGTTGTGAACCAGCCGGAACCCGCGCCGATGTCCGCGACGTTTTTTCCTTCCTTTATCTTTAGGATGTCCATCACGCGTTCAATTTGCAAATTTTTAGCGCGGTTTTGGTCTTCAAAAATTGAGAGGTCGCCGGTGTATGGCTCGCTGACCGGACGATTGATTGCGTCATCGGTTTTATTTGGCGTTGGGTTCGGCGTAACCGTCGAAGTCGCAGCATTTGTCGGCGCAGTTTCGAGTTCAGACAAACTCGCGGTTTGACACGACGAGATTGCAAGAATGCTAAAACACGCAAGAAACGCCAATTTTATAAAGACTAAAACGATTGCAAATTTTTTCATAAAATTTTTGATGTCGAATTTTCTTGATAGTTTGCAAGTGATTCGTTAAGCGGATTTTCGGCGATTTTATCAATCAAACCGATTTCCAAAGCCTCTTTCGAGTTGACTCTTTTTGCGGTCAGAAACATTTCTAATGCTTTTGCTTCCCCGACCAGACGCGGCAAATGCTGCGTTCCGCCCCATCCGGTGATAATTCCCAGATTCACCCCTGGATGAGAAAATACGGCGTTTGGTGAAGCAATCCTTTTGTCGCAAGCCAACGCCAAATCGAGCGCTCCGCCGAAACAAAAACCGTTGATGGCAGCGATTGTCGCCTGCGGCATTGCGGCGATTTTCGTCATCAGCGTTTGCCCAAGCATCGAAAATTCCCGTGCTGTTTCGCCCGTAACCTTTGCAATCTCGCGTAAATCCGCGCCGGATGCAAAAACATCTTCAGTTCCGGTAAAAATTACCGTTTCAATATTTTGCCTGGCTAAAATTATTTCTGTAAAGCTGTGAAGTTTTTCCAAAACAGCAATCGAAAGCGGACTGCGAATTTGCGGGCGATTAAAACGGACAACGATCTTATTTTCTATTTGTTCGAGCAGAACGGCTTCCGACATATTTTACAAAAAGTTTTTATTTGCTTAAATTAGCACTATGTATCGAATCAACAAAGCGCATCCATGGCACGGAATTACGATTGGCGACCACATCCCGCAGGAAGTAACGGTTTTTATCGAAATTGTGCCGCGTGACACGGTGAAATATGAAATTGATAAGGAAACCGGTTATTTGAAAATTGACCGCCCGCAGCAATATTCAAATGTTGTCCCCGCCAATTACGGTTTTATTCCGCAAACCTTCTGCGGTGAAAATATCGCCCGGCTTGCCGGTAAAAATTCAGGCAGAACTGTTGCGGAAGGCGACGGCGACCCGCTCGATATTCTCGTCTTATCCGAGCACCACATTCCGCGCGGCGACATAATCTTAAAAGCCAAACCAATCGGCGGTTTTTGCCTTCTCGACGCCGGTGAAGCGGACGATAAAATTATCGCGACACTCGTCGGCGATAAAATCTATGAAAATTATAAAGATATTTCAGACCTTCCGGGCAGTATCGTCAATCGCCTTCAGCACTATTTTTTGACTTATAAAAATTTGCCGAGTGAACCTTTTATCTGTGAAATCGCCTACATTTACGGGCGCGAAAAAGCTCAGGAAGTTATTCTGGAAGCAATCAAGGATTATGCGGATCTGCTCAAAATAATTAAATAAATTTAGCTACGAACAAGCGCATAAGAACTGAAGGAAAAAAACACGCGGAAGTTTTTCTAAAAATTCTTCAACGGTAATTCTCATTCTATTTCACCGGAATTTTTTTGTTTGGCAAAA
>JALZOH010000326.1 GCA_030857305.1 Acidobacteriota bacterium | reverse complement strand
AAATGGTCGTCCGGGTCATCGTGAGGGTGAAAAAGGTCTGTAGTGTAAATGACGGGAATAGTTGAGGCCCCCTTTGTGGAAGCCGTTCCTTCCTTTGCTTGCCGCGATTCCACCGATAGAGCTGCCAAGATCAAAACAAACGCGCCAATGGGAAGTAACCTGTAATTCAAAGAAGAGTCTCTCCCTTCGCCGCCTGAGTTTCGTTTGCTCCTGAGTCCAAGCATCGGTTGAAGATCGAATTATTTTATTTCTCCTGGGTCAAAGACAGTAGCGCCCGGTTATGGAATCGAAGTACGTGTTTGCCGCCAAAGTCCGCGCGTGAAGTCGGGAAACTTAACCGGCCTCGAACCTCTGGCGACGGAAATTTCGCTCAAAGGTCCCGGCGCGCTCCACGCTGCCGCATCATAAACCTCCATATCAGGAACTAAGCCTTCGCGCATACATTGGACTAATCGGTAGCACATCAAATAATCCATCCCGCCGTGTCCGCCGAGTTTTCGCGCCTGATCGCCGATCGTGCGCCACAAATTGTGTTCGTATTTTTCCTTATAAGCGTCAGTCGCCTGCCACTGATGACGGCCTTTGTCCGCTTCGATGTAAATGCGCGAAGGATAATCGCGGAAAACGCCCTTCGTGCCTTGAATCAAGTTGACGCGGTCGTAAGGACGCGGTGAAGTAACATTATGCTGAACCAGAATCGAGCGTCCTTTGTTCGTTTTGATAAGATTCGTGTTGTAATCACCACATTTATAAACTTCTTTTTGGCGCGGATCGTCCGCCGCGAGATTTTCTTTGCGATATTCCTGCAAGCCCAAGCTACCCGAACTCATCGCCACCATATACTCGAATTTATCGCCGCGATTGATGTTCATATAATTCGCCACGGGTCCGAGTCCGTGCGTCGGATAGAGATTGCTGTCGCGCAAGATGTGATGCGCCCGCCGCCAGAGTCCTTCGTTTTTGGTTTCAAACAAGACTTGGCGCAAATCGTGGTTATATGCGCCTTCGCCGTGAACTAATTCGCCCAAAAGTCCGGCGCGGACGATGTTCAAAACCAGCAGTTCGTCATATCCGTAACAGCAATTTTCGAGCATCATACAATGCTTGCGCGTGCGTTCCGATGTATCAACAAGTTTCCACAAATCTTCCAGCGTGTAAGCCGCCGGAACTTCTGAACCGACGTGCTTTCCCGCCTTCATCGCGGCAAGCTGCTGCGGCACATGCCATTCCCAGGGCGTGGCGATATAAACGTAATCAATGTCGTCGCGCCTGACTACTTCCTCAAAGCCGCGGTCGCCTTTGACATAAACGGCAGGCGTGGGCTGTCCGGCTTTTTCCACCATCGCTCTTCCTTGATCGGCTTTTTCCTGCACGATGTCGCACAGCGCGGTTACTTTCACGCCCGGCACATTCAAAAATTCATTCAAAACACTACGTCCGCGCAAACCTGTCCCGATAACCGCCAAGCGCACCGTTTCGTGTTTTTCAAACGGCACACCAATCATTGATTTACCTTTCGCGGGTGTGCCAACGATTAGATTTTCCAATAGTTCTTCGCTCTTTTCCGCACTGACTGCGCTAGTGCCGAAAAGTCCTAATCCGATGCTCCCAAGAGCCGCATTTCGCAACATCTCGCGCCGCGACAATTTTTTTTCATTCATTTTTCACTCCTTCAAGAATTGTAAAATTTTGTAAAATTTATTATGTCTGATAATTTTTTTAGACCAATATAAGCTGCAAGCCGCGTGATTTAATTTCATCCTGGTATTCGACGGGCAAGCCCTCGTCGCAGATAACGCCATTCATTTCCCACAGCGAAACAATCCGCGAGAGGCTGTTTTTGCCGAATTTGCTCGAATCGGCGACGAGATATTTTTCCGCCGCGATGCCGACCATCGCCTGATTGATTCTCGATTCTTCAAACTTCGGCGTGCTGATGCCGAACTCCAGCGTGCAGCCGTCAGCCGCCATAAAAAGTTTGTCGGCGGTCAATTGCGCGAGCATTTCTTCGGCAAAATGCCCGATGACCGACAACGCCCCGTGACGCAGAACGCCGCCGAGCAGAATAATCTGGATTCCGCGAAATCCGGCGAGTTCCGTCGCAATATTTACGCCGTTGGTAATCACCGTTAAATCCTGTCGGTCTTTAATGCGTCTGGCGATTGCGTGCGTCGTCGTTCCCGAATCGAGAATGATTGTTTCGCCGTCTTTGATTAAATCGGCGGCAGCCGCGCCGATGCGCGATTTCTCGTCGAATTGCTTGGTAAATTTTTCTTGCAGAGTCGGTTCGCCGTTCATCGTTGTCGGCAGAACCGCGCCGCCGTGCGACTTGAAAGCCAAACCGCGGTGGTGCAGTTCCTTCAAATCCGTGCGGATGGTTACTTCTGAAGTCCCAAAACGGCGGCTCAGATCCTTCACCTGAACTTTGCCGTTTTCGTTCAGCAGGCTGACAATTGCGCCTCTTCGTTCTTCTGGTAGCATAATTATTTCCTCGCAAATTCTGTTTGGCGATCCATCTCGAAAGTTTTCAGTGAAACCAACGGCAACAGACATTCAACGTCTTGGATGTTGATTTGTCCGGGTAGTTCTGCCAGGCAATTCGCCGCGCCGCAGGCAGCCGCAAGGCGCAGACCTTCTTCTTCGCTCCAACGGCGCCGCGCGGCAACCGCAAAACCGGCGACCGTCGCGTCTCCGCAACCGACGGTCGAAACGACTTCGACGCGCGGCGGCACTGCCAGAATAGCCGAATTATTTTTCCCATTCAGCCAGACAATACCGCGTGCGCCAAGCGACAAAGCTACGTTTCGCGCTCCACATTCGCGCAAACGGCGGGCGGCGGAAATTGCCGTCAGTTCATTATCAATTTTCAAGTCCGCCGCTTTTTCGGCTTCCTCGCAATTGGGTTTGATTAAATCCGGCCCGGCTTCGAGTGCCTGTAAAAACGGCTCGCCGCTCGTATCGAGAATCACTTTTCCGCCGTTTTCATGCGCCGACAAGATCAAATCCGAATAAAAATCCATCGGAACATTCGGCGCCAGACTGCCGGAAAAAACGGCTTGAAAACCCGAATCACCTCCGGTGAAAATTTTTCGGCAAACGCCATACATTTTCTCGATTTCCTCATCGCTGACGTTTCCGCCCGGCTCTAAGATCTCCGTAATCTGACCGCTTTCATCAATAATTTCGTCGTTCGTGCGCGTCTGCGCGTTTGTGCGGACGGCGACCACTCGAATTTTCAAATCATTTAACTGCCGTTCAATTTCGTTGC
The DNA here is from genome assembly GCA_030857305.1 of Acidobacteriota bacterium. Lineage (GTDB taxonomy): Bacteria > Acidobacteriota > Blastocatellia > Pyrinomonadales > Pyrinomonadaceae. Next base: position 463 of record JALZOH010000326.1, on the reverse strand, counting down.
CGGTTGCGCCGCCCGAAAATCCAATCCAAATTACATCTTCGCCCAACGCCCGTGCCGCCATTGCGACGTGCGCGGCTTTTCCGCCCGCAAACGCCTCGACCGATACGGCGCGGTTGACTGCGCCGATTTTCAGATTTTTGATTCGCAAACGGCGGTCAATCGCCGGATTTGCCGAAACGCAAATTATCATTTGTTTTCAAAAATCACTGATTATCAAAAATCTGTTGTTTGACACCCCGCAGAGAAGTTTGGCGCGGCGTGTCAACTTCCAAAACAATCACTTCGTTTTTGCCTTTTTTCAAAAAACTTGACGGAACAAAGAGCGTCTGTTGGGGTCCGATTTTCCAGAAACGTCCGAGATGATGCCCGTTGACCCAAACGTGGCCTTTGCCCCAGGTCGTCGTATCAAGAAAAGTGTCTCCGACGTTGTTTAACTCGAACGATCCACGATAGAACGTAGGCG
>JALZOH010000325.1 GCA_030857305.1 Acidobacteriota bacterium | reverse complement strand
AACTCAGCCGCACAAACCAGATCGTCAACCGAGCTTGAAAAATTCGTGTCCGCAAACTCGCCCTCGCTCTCGCCCAAGCCCGTAAAATCGAAACTCAGCACGCCGAAGCCTTCCGCCGCGAGCGCCGAGCTGATATACCGAACGGCGTTAAAGTTTTTATTGCAGGTAAAACAATGCGCGAACACAGCAAAATTAAGCGGGCGACGGTCAATTGGCAATTCAAGTTTTGCGGAGAGCCGCTTGCCATTTGAGTTTTGAAAATTTACTTTTTCGATTGTCATATTCTTTTTACAATATATCCATGACCTTAAAAATTATTCCCGAAAGATTTTTGCTTCGTTTACTTTAACAAATCGCCGATTAAACTATTTTTTTTAATTTGTTAATTTCAAATAAAATCCCGGAAATTAGCAGTCAGAATTTCAATTTCCGAAAAACAATGGCTTGTGATTATCGTAATCCTCGAAATATTTCCAATTTAGGTCAGAAATTTTTCGCGGTTTTTCTAATTGCATTACTTATGAAAATAATTTTTGCGCTAATAATTATTTAACAAAGTCTTTTTAAATGCCGTAAGTCCTTGTCCGGTTATCTTTGGCGAAAGGCATGAAAAATGCATAACAATTATAAAAACGTCTCAATCAACAAATGACGATTGATAAGGTTAGCAACAAAAAATTAATATAAGGAAAATAAATGATTAATAGAGAATGCGAAATGTCACAAATTAGTAACGCGCGAAGAATCGTTTTTGTATAATCTTTGCAATCTGTAAAACCAAATGAAAATCAACTCGGTCTATAAAAATATAATCCTGATTTTTCTAGGCTGGACAGCATTTGCTTTCTTTTTTGCCCTCCAGGGATATACGGGAAATCTTTATTTGGGGCAGACGAATTCCTTTTGGTCACTCGTCGCCGTCTGGCTGATTTCCGGTTACGCATGGTTGATTTTAATGCCTGTTGTTCTCTTCATATCAAAAAGATTTACTATCCAGGGCGAACAAATTCGGCAAAATCTGATAATTCATCTTTGCGCGGCAATTGCGCTTTCGCTTATTCATTTATCGCTGATCGTCATTTTTCGTCATCTTTTCCTGCGCGGAATAGACGCGCCCTTCACCTTTACAGAAACTTTTCAGCGTCTTTTATTAAGCAATGTCAACTTTGATTTTTTAATCTACTGGATTTTGGTCGGAGTTTTGCATCTTCGTGAAATAAATCGCCGCTATCTTGAACGTGAGCGGGAAACCGCAAAATTTGCGCTGCAAACTTCTCAGCTTGAAACCAGACTTGCCCACTCCCAGCTAAATATTCTGAAGATGCAGTTGCACCCGCATTTTCTTTTCAATACTCTTAATTCAATTTCAGTCTTAATGCGCGACGATGTTAAAGCCGCCAATAATATGCTGGTTCGTTTAAGCGAACTTTTACGCTTCGCACTCAAAAGCGGGAACATTCAGGAAATTCCGTTAAAAGACGAAATAGAGTTTATACGCAGTTATTTGGAAATCGAGCAGATACGCTTTCAAGAGCGTCTGACAGTTGATTTTAAGATCGAGCCGGAAACTTTAGACGCGAAAATTCCGAATTTGATTTTGCAGCCGATTATCGAAAACGCAATTCGACACGGAATTGCCCCGATGGCAAAAGCCGGAAAAGTTTCAATCACAAGCTGCCTGCAAAACGGATTTGTCGAACTTTGCGTTGCGGACAACGGCGCGGGAATAAGCGTTTCAAAAATTGTATCAAACGGCATCGGTCTGAAAAATACGCTAGAGCGACTGGAAAGACTCTACGGCAAGCGGCATAAATTTGAAATTATTTCAGATAAGAACCCTGGATTTAGTGTCAAAATAGTAATTCCGTATCATCAGTATGAACAATGAAATACGAGTCCTAATCGTTGATGACGAATCTCTGGCGCGTCGGGGAATTTATCAGCTTTTGGCTGACGAAATTGATTTTACCGTTGTCGGCGAAGCCTCGAACGGGAGCGAAGCCCTTGCCGCAATCGAAGAACTTTCTCCCGATTTAATTTTTTTGGATATTCAAATGCCTGTGCTCGATGGTTTCGGAGTAGTTGAAAAACTCGGTGCGGACGATTTGCCGGAAATTATTTTCGTGACGGCTTACGACGAGCACGCCATTCGAGCTTTTGAAATCGGGGCGATTGATTATGTTCTTAAACCGATAAACAGCGAGCGTTTTAACAAAACTCTGAAAAGGGTTCGAGAGCGCATAATTTCGGGCGAAAACAATTCTCTTGAACATAAAATCGCAGATTTATTTAAAAGTCTAAAGCCCGTTGAAGATAGCTTTTTAGAGCGGATCGCCGTTAAGGAAAACGAAAAAATTCGCTTCCTTGATGTTGAAGACATTAATCTGATTAATTCGCTCGGAAATTATGTCGAGATCTTCACCGACCGTGAAAAATTTATTTTACGCGAAACGATGAGCGGGATTGAAAAAAAATTAAATCCAAAGGAATTTGTGCGAATTCGCCGTTCGGCAATTGTCCGGATATCAAGTATCAAAGAATTGCAGACACTTTTTAACGGTGAATATTCAGTGGTTTTACTCAATGGAACGAAACTGACTTCCAGCCGGCGTTATCGCAAAAATTTTGACATCTTATTAAAACTCTGATCCTCGCCCGCCCGTTTTTCACTCGTATCCGCCATATTTCACTCCTCCACGACCGCCTGTCACAATTCATTAGTTTTAATTAATGAATAAAAATAAACTTGTCTTAATTATTGCGGGCATTCAGCTTTTGCAGTGATTGATTCGGTGACTTTTTACCGAAAATTAAGAGGAGCAGCAATAAATAATGAAAATAATTGGAATGGTGTTTTTTCTTTTAGTCAGTTTCGCAAGCAGCGGGATTGCCCAAAACTCGAAAGCGGAGTCGGAAAACGCGGCTCAACTAAAAGATGTGTTAAAGACATTTATGGAATGTCTGGTAAAAAAAGACAATGAAAAGTTTTACTCTCTTTTTCACGAAGACCCGGTTGTTTGGATCGGAATTTATAAGGAAAAAAGTCAGCAACGAAGAGTTCAGCAAAACAGCGCCGTCAAAGACTTTAAATCCGGCAGCTATAAAAATTTCTATCAAAGCCTTTCCGGCAAAAATGTCGAAGAAAAATTTTACAACGTAGTGATCGAAGAGGACGGCTATGTGGCTTCAATTACATTCGATTACAGCTTCTGGGCAAACGGCAAAAAAGGAAATTGGGGAAAGGAATCGTGGGGACTTATCAAAACAAACGGAAAATGGAAAATCACAAGCGTTATCTATTCAATCGAACTCGAGACGGTTGTCAAAGAACCGCAGCGCAGCCAAAAGAAGGAGCAAAAATCATGAAAATTCCGCAGGAAAAACTAATTTCCGTGACGCTTACGGCGGGTATTTTATTCACAATATGCTCCATATTTATTAGTGGCGGGAAAGCATCCGCCGTAAAAGCGAAAAGCGTTTCGGAGAAAATTGATGCTCATCTAAATAACCCAAGTTGCCAGTTATAAATTTGATATTTGAAATAAGAAAAGTCCTCTTTTAGAATTTTGTCGCCAAACAAATTCAACCAAAAGAGGACTCGAAAATGTGCGATAGCACTCTTGCAATATACTGTTTTATTGATGATTTTCTCAAGGCGAGCGGCGGTTGTGCGGATTTGCAGGGTTTGGCGGAACTCGCCCTTGATTTGCCTGCGATGGCGGAGTTGTTTGCC
>JALZOH010000324.1 GCA_030857305.1 Acidobacteriota bacterium | reverse complement strand
CGACAGCCCGAATAATAAATTCGTCGCCGTGCGCGAGATTTTCGAGCGCGTCATTTTTCTGCGAATGAAAATGATTTTCTCGCCAGCGGAAATCGTCGCCCGCACCGCGTCTGAGGAATGGATGCGCGGGACGAACGCAAGCAAAGCCCAAGCGGAAAAAAAGCGGTTGGCAATGTTTTGAAAAATTTAGGGCGCGAAATGCTGTGAGGTAACTTGAGTTTTTTCGCACCCGCCATTGATAAAAAAAATATGATAAATACCGTTTCCTGCACGCCGGATGAAGCCAAAGAATTAATCAAAGGGCTTCGCGGCTTGAAAATCAGTTTTATGCTCTGGGGCGCGACCGGAGTCGGAAAATCCGAGAGCGTTCGCCAACTTGCCGGAGAATTAGACGCAGAACTGCGCGACATTCGGCTCTGCCAGAAGCAGCCGACGGACATTGGCGGATTGCCCGCACTCGACCACGAGACGCGGCAAACCGTTTTCTATCCGCCAGCATTTCTCGCGTCGCGCGAAGACGGAAAGGCAGTCATTTTGTTTTTCGACGAAATTTCGCTCGCGCCCGACGATACGCGCAGCGCGGTTTTAGGAATTCTCGAAGAGCGTCGGCAAGGCAATCTTGAAATACCCGGCAATTGGGTAATCGTCGCGGCGGGCAACCGACCGGAGGATTTAGGATGCGCACGCGGGCTTGGCGCGGCAGCGAATCGAAGATTGCTGCACATCGTCATTGAGCCGCAACTGGAGGCGACGCTTCAGTATTTTATGAAAATCGGCGTAATCCCGGAAGTTCTCGCCTTCTTAAAGGTTTTTCCGCAGCATTTGTCGGGCGAAGAGTCAGCGCGGACGCAGAAACACGAGCTATATCCGCGTCCCGCTTCGTGGAAAAAAATATCGGATGTTTTTCAGGAATTTCGAAAAGCCGATAAGCGCACGCGTCATCTCGCCGTCGCCGGAATCATCGGCGATTCGGTCGCGGCGGAATTTATGCTGCTCGCCGAAGAAATCAAAAATATGAAATCGGTTGACGAGCTGCTGGAAATTCAACAAACAACGCCGTTGAGGATCGGAAAATATCTGCCCGACACTATCAACGGGTTATACGCGCTTTCGTTTGCTATTGCGACCAGGGCGAGTTCCGATACGGCAATCGAGCTTCTCGAATTGGTTAATCGTTTCGACGAACAATTTGACGAACGGTTTAACGCTTTGCCGATGCGCGATTTGCAAACGATGGCGGGAAGCCTTCTGCTCGATAAAATCTGGAAAGCGGGCTGGAAAGTGGAAAACGAACAAGCGTTTTGGCGTTACAACGAAAAGCGTGAGGCGGCGAGCGGTGCAAACCAAAACGCCGGCAAAACAGAAATAATGCCGAATGCTATCGCCGCGACATCCGCTACTATCGCCGTCGTTTGAGCAATTCTAATTTCACTCTCTTTACAAAACCTAAAATTTTAAGATGATGCTCGATAGATTGAACCGCGCCGAATCTAGCCGGATGCGTCCCGATTTGGAAGCGGCGATTGAATATCTGCCCGGTCTGGCGAGTCTCGCGTTGTGGTGCAGATTTGCCGACACCGATGAGGACGCGATTGCCTTCACCGACGGCAGCACGATTTACGCCGGAGCGGAATACGAAAAGCGCCCAACGAAAGAGCGAAGGTTTATTTGCCTGCACGAAATTCTGCACATCGCGCTCTGCCACCCGCAGAGATTCGCGGAACTCGAAAAACGCGACCCCGCAAATTTTGATGCGAAACTTTTGAACATCGCCGCCGATGCCGTCATCAACACGAGCCTTGAAAACTTAACCGGATTGGAAACTCCCTCTGACGCCTGGACGCTTTCAAGAATCTGGCAATGTCTCGAAAAAAGCGAAGACGCAGTGGATCCGCAAGCGGCAAACAAAAGCTCGTCCTATTATTCTTTCAACATACAGGCGCGAGAAGCAAGAAAAATAGCGAATCTGACGAGAGCAGATTTCGTTAGGGTTGCTCGCTGGTCGTGCGAAGATCTTTATTATTTACTAAAAAGCCGATGTCGAGCAGAACAGAATTTTTACGGAATCCTCGCAGAATTTGATGAGCGTGACGCGCTCGCCGGTGATTTGCGCGTAGAAAAGGTCAATGCGTATAAAACGTGCGAAACGTACAAACCGAGCGAGACGCCAACAGGCGCAGGCAGTGACGAAGAAAAACGAAACTGGCAGCAACGCCTCAGTCTTTTGCGCGGAAGCGTTCCCGAATTGCTCGAAAGGCTCGGCGGAGAAATTTCGCGCGTCGAAACGCCATGGGAACAAATCTTCCGTTGCATAATACAGACCGCATTTCAGGAAGCGACACAGAAAAACTATTCGCGCCCGAATCGGCGATGGCTCGCGCTCGAAAGAGATTACAAATCCCAAGCCGGAGTAAATCTGCCTTTCGCGCCCGACAAAATCAAAAAACGCGGGACGCGGCTCGCCGTCGCGCTCGACACTTCCGGTTCGATTGACAGGGAGCTTTTGAGCAGGTTTTTAGCCGAAGTCGCCGCGATGTGCGCGTTCAACCAGCGAAATCTGGTGTTGCTGATCGGCGATGCGGCGGTTCACCAGATCGTTGAAATTGATTGGATGCAGGTGTCTAACGAACTTTCCGAAATCAAATACACGGGCGGCGGGGGAACTGATTTTCGTCCGTTGATTAAGGCGGCGGCTGAACTTGAGCCGGACGCGCTCGTTTATCTCACCGACCTTTACGGCGAAACCGGAGACGAGCCGAACTTTCCAGTCATCTGGGCGACGCACGGCATCGCCGGAGATGCAACGTGGGGCGAGCGAATTAAGTTGAAATAAACGATTTCCAAATCAAAACTTCATATTGCCCGCGCACGTCGTTTTTCAAAATAAAAATGGAAGCGGCGAGGAAAACCGAGAATTCCAAAAACGTGCATTTTGCAAATTGACCGAGGCGTGCGAGATGGAAAATCAAATCAAATTTTCAGCTTTGCGCGCGAAGTTTAACTGCATTCCGGCGCGCCCGAAAGGATTGCGGTTTTTCTCCGAACTTAGCAGGGAAGCGCAGGATTTTGCCTTATCCGAAGAACAAAACCGCTCGGAGCGATTCGATTGGGACGATGCCGAATTTTTAACCGAAGATTTCAAAACGCAGCTTGCTGAGTTTGGATTTGAAGAAACTGAAGTTTATTGGAGTCTGGGTTATTGTCAGGGCGACGGCGTGGCGTTCTACGGGCGCGTTTACCCGGAAAGCCTCAAGGAAAAAGACCGAAAAGCCAAGCGGCTGATTGCCGCGCTCGAAGCTGCCGGCGACGCGCTCTATATCGAAATCACCGGCGCAAACAATCATTATCATCATTGGAATTCGATGACGGTTGAAATCGAATTTGAAAACGAGTCGGACGACGAAGATTTACCCGCGCGTCTGAAAATTGCCCGCCCTGCCCTGCGCGAAAATCTTGAAGAATATCTCGCCGAAAAGGTCAAGGAAATCAGCCGCGAACTTGAGAAATCCGGTTATGCCGAAATCGAATATGCTCACGATGAAAACGCAATCCGCGATGAATTATGTGAGCGCGAGCATCTCTATGAAAAAGACGGCACGCGGGCGATGACCGAATTTGAGTTTTACGAATGGAAACAAACCGACAACTCCATCCCTCAAAATATTTAAGAAAAATAAGCGGCGAGCAACCGCAAAAATTAGGAGCAGCAAAAATCAAAAATTATGGAATTTATCATC
>JALZOH010000323.1 GCA_030857305.1 Acidobacteriota bacterium | reverse complement strand
CGCAAACGTACACTGCGGCAGCAAACCGGCTTCGACTGTTTGTTGTCCAGGTGATGCTTCGATTGACTGGGCAATGACGTAACGCGGACGCCCCTTAACTTCTTCATAAATCCGCGCCAGATACTCACCGATAATTCCGAGGCTAATCATCAACAAACTACCGATGATCAGCAGCAAAAAGATGACGGTGGCAAAACCGCTCACAGCGTTACTCGTCAGCATTATCAAAAGCGTTTGCACTCCGAACGCGACGGCAAAGAGCAGGAAAAACACGCCGGCAAAAGTGATAATTTGTAAAGGCAAAACCGAAAACGCCGTGATGGCGGTTAAAGCCAAACTTAAGAGTCGCAGTATTGACCAGCCCGTCTGTCCGCCGACGCGTCCGGTAACTTCAAATGGAATTTGCGCTCGACTGAAGCCGAGCCACGCCGTCATCCCGCGAAAAAACACGTTACGCTCGCCCATTTGCAAATAAGCGTTGACTGCCCGGCGGTTTAACAGTTTGTAATCCGACGCGCCTTTTAACTCGAAGCCGGAGAGTTTGTTCCAAATCAAATAAAACAATCCGGCAGTGATTTTGCTGAAAAAAGTTTCTTTGCCCCGGGTAATCTTCATCGCCTCAACAATATCAACATCTGTTTCGCGCCAGGTGCGAACCAACTCCGGCAAAAGAGACGGCGGATGTTGACCGTCGCTGTCCATCACCACGACTGCATCCCCACGCGCCATTTCCAAGCCGGCGCATAAAGCCGGTTCTTTGCCGAAGTTCCGACTAAGCCGCGCCGCCCGCAACATCGGGAATGTTTTCGCTTGTTCGTTCAGAACCAACCACGTCTCGTCCGGCGAACCGTCATCAACCAAAACAAACTCAAACGATATATCAACTTCTGCGAGCGCATCGCGGACTGCCGCGAGAATTGTGCCGATATGTCTCGCCTCGCGGTAAACGGGCATCACCACCGAAAGAAATTCTTTTTTGTCGCCACTTGTATTACTCATATGTAACTTTCCCGGAAAGTGCAACCGTCGTGGCTGGAACCCAAACGTTCGCCTTGCCCAACGCGGCGGGAAACGGCAGGCTCAACTTTGAGGCAATCAACGCTAGGGGGAATGCGTGCAGATAAGGCAATTTCTCAATATCAATCAATCCTGCTTGTCGCATTAGCTCAGAAAGCGTGGCGGCATCAAAATAAAGAACATGTTCGGGAATCTTAAACGATGCCCACCGATGTCCCATCACTTTTCTGAGCATTCCGCCCATATCCGGAGCTGCGAGAATCACCGTGCCGCTTGGTTTGGTGTGACTAATCAACTGTTTGACAAATTCGAGCGGCTGATAAACGTGTTCGATCACGTGCGTGGCGATAACGCAATCGAATTTAGCGGTGGCGGGAATCTGTTCGATGCCTCCTTCGTAAACTTCGTCGGCTTTGGCGGAGGCTAACCGCACTCCTTCAGGTGAAAAGTCAGTGCCGACGCGGCGGCTAAAATATTCTTTGGCTTCTTCCAAAAGATAGCCGTACCCGCAACCGACTTCGAGTAGTGAGCCGCCGGTTAACTTGCGCTTGTGCAAATTTCGCATTAAGCGTTTAAAGGTAGCACTGAGCGCGCGTTCCTGGTCGGCATAGCTCGTATCCGAATATCCCGAATCACCGCCTTCGAAATAATTATCATTCGTGTAAAAGCGGCGCATCGCGCTTTCATTCAGGCGCGGATATAAATAATGCACGTGGCAATCCTGGCAGCGCATTATTTTATGTTCGCCGAATTGCCCGTAGCTCAATTCTCGTCGCTCGCTGTGACACAACGGACAAGCTGGAAATTCAAGTTCAATCTGATTCATACTGCGTGGTAATCAAACAAAAATATTAGGTGGAATTAGGTGAAATCGGTATCCGCCTAATGTTAAAGAAGAAGCATCGACATCGCAAGCCGTCAAGCTGCATTGATAGAAAATGACAAATTATTTTTGTGATACGCGTATAAATCACATAATAATTTCTAAAATCATGATTTTTACTTCTCTCTTACTGCCTATGAAAACGGCGGGCGGCGTTTCTCGGACCTGCGGGCTTCATATTAGCACTCATCTTCGGTCTGAACGCAACGGCAGTCGGCATCACAACTCTACTCTACGCTTTGCCGTTAATCGTTTTTAAAGAGATGAATTAAGTCGCCATTTGCAAAAAAACATTGCCACATTTAATTAGAAGTAGCGTGAATTTTTCGCCCTTGTTAAATTGTCCCGCTTCGCCGCAATTTTCGCCCACAGCGGTTTGTAGAAATTTGGTATCTTTATTGAAGAGCAAGTTGTTGATACTTCTTCGCGGTAACTCTTCGATGTCATCATCAAAGAGCGAAGATGCTACGGCAACCTAACCCTTTAATGACGACTCCAAGAGTTGTGCTTACTACTTGAATTTAAGAATGTTCATCGACATTACGCCGCTAAAAATCTCACGCGATTACCGGCTTTTATTTTTCGGGCAGCTCGTTTCGTTTTTCGGCTCGATGATGACGTTTATCGTCGTGCCGTGGCAGATGTATCAATTGACTCAATCGAGCGCGATGGTCGGTTATATTTATCTGGCTGAATTTGTACCGATGGTTTGCCTAGCGTTTGTCGGCGGCGCGCTGGCTGACGCGCTCGACAAACGAAAAATGCTGCGCCTGACGGAAGTCGGGCAAACCATAGTAACGGCAATTTTGTTGATGAATTCGCTGTTGCCAAGACCGCAAATCTGGATTTTGTTCGTTGCCGTCGCAATGCACGCCGGGTTTGCCGCGATTCAGCGTCCGGCGTTTGAATCGTTTATCCAAAAAATAATTCCAAATGATTTGATGTCGGCGGTGTCGGCTTTAAATTCGGTTCGTTACAGCGTCGGCGCGATTGTCAGCCCGGCGATTGCCGGAATTATCGCCACACAGTTTAGCGCGTCGGTCGCTTACACGATTGATTTATTCACTTTCATTGCATCGCTCGTCGCCGTTTTTCTGATAAAAGCCGTGCCGTCACCCGTCAATGCCGACCGTCCGAGCTGGCAAAGCATCAAAAGAGGTTGGAAATATGCGCTGAGTCGTCAGGAACTTCTCGGAACTTATCTGATTGATATTGCCGCGATGTTTTTTGCGATGCCGCAAGCACTCTATCCGGCATTAGCGATGGTTTACGGCGAAAGATATGTCGGATTTTTTCCGGCGGCGCTTGCTTCCGGCGCATTATTGGCAAGTTTGACTTCCGGCTGGACAAAAAATGTTCATAAACACGGCTTGCTGGTAACTCTCGCCGCCGTTTTGTGGGGCGTGGCAATCATCATTTTCGGTTTGTCTGACAGCGTTATATTTATGCTTTTATTTTTAGGCGCGGCGGGATTTTTCGATATGATTTCGGGGATTTTTCGCGGCGCGATTTGGAATCAGACGATTCCGAATCATCTGCGCGGACGGCTTGCCAGCATTGAAATGATAAGTTATCTGACGGGACCAATGCTCGGCAGCGCGAAAATGGGAATCGTCGCGGAACGCTACAGCGTAAAAATCGCCATCGTCTCCGGCGGCGTTTTGTGCGTCGCGGTGGTCGGTTTGACGGCTTTGTTTTTGCCGAAATTCCTGGCTTATGACGAGCGTGAAGGCGTTAAACAAAAAGAGAAGGAAGAAGCCTTGCGCGAAATCGAAATGCAAAATATAACCGTCTAATAATGTTATAATTTTACAAAAAGCGGAGAAAAAATGCCTTTAATAAAAAAACG
>JALZOH010000322.1 GCA_030857305.1 Acidobacteriota bacterium | reverse complement strand
TTCCGGCAGCGGGCGGAACAGAAACATCTGGTCGAAATCCATCTCGACGTGCATCACGTTGCCGCGCAGCAGTCCGAGACGCTGTTCCAAATCTAAAGGCGATTGGACGAAGCGTTCGATGATTGAGTTTTTCACGTTCGGCGCGTAGGAATTTACCACGTCAATCAATTTATCAGCTTCGCGGTCTTGGATATTTTCCCAACGCTCGCCGTTTGATAATTCGTAGGGATAATACTGTCCCCAAATGAAAAGCGTGTGTTTGCCCGCGGGCGCGAGCGTCGGGTCAATTGATGAAAATGTCATCGCCAGCGCGGACGGATTTTTCGACGGAATGCCGTTTAGATAATCGGCGTAGGATTTTTCGAGATAAGCAAGCGAAGGGCAGAGAAGCTGCAAGCCGTGATGACAATCGGCAGCGCGTCCGCCGTTCGGGGCGGCGGTGTAATCAGGCAATTCGGAAACGGCGCAGCGCACAATCATTCCAAAGCCGTTGCCGATGCGGACGTTTTCGATTCTTTCCGCCAAACCTTCAGGTAGATTTTCCTTGCCGATTAATTTCAGAAAAGTCGTGTGAACGTGAGCGTTTGAAACGATGCGCGTTGCTTCGATGCGTGTCCCGTCTTCTAAGATGATTCCTTTAGTTTCGTTGTTTTCAACTACAATTTTTTCGACTTCCGCGTTTAATAAAACTTCGCCGCCGTGATGTTCCAAGCATCGCGCCATCGCTTGCGTGAGTTCGCCCGAACCGCCTCGCGGACGCTTCACGCCCGAACGGTGAATCATCGAATGCCAACCGAGAAAATCTCCGGTCGCCATTGCCGATGGCGGCGGACCCGATTGCGCGGCGAGCCACGCCATTGCCGCCCGCAATCCTTCGTGCCGAAAAGTTTGTTTGACTAATGCGCCGTAACTCGTCATTAGTTTGCGAACCATATCGGCAGGATTTTTCGATTTCGTGCCGAAAACCATATGCCGTCCGAGATTAACCATCGTCGGAGGTTTTAGAAAGGCTTGAAAAACTCCTTCGTTGAGCTTTTCCCATTCGGTGACAAATTTTTTATAATTTTCCGCGTCAACAGGAGAAACTTTGGCGATTGATTCACAGGTTTTATCAACGTCTTTCCAAAAATAAATCGCGTCCTTACCGTCAGGCATCGGCGCAAAGGCGAACGGGTCGCAGTCAATATATTCGAGACCGAATTTTTCAAGCTCCAAATCCTTCACGACCGGCGTCAGATGGATCATAATATGCGCGCTTGACCCGACATCGATTTTATAGCCGGGAATTAAATCGTCCTGCGTACAAACTGCGCCTCCGATAATGTGACGACGTTCCAAAACGATTGTTTTCAAACCCGCTTTGGCGAGGTAGCAGGCGCACGTCAAGCCGTTGTGTCCACCGCCGATGACGGCGACATCGTAGTTTGTTTCTGATTTTTGATTCATTTTCGTTGACTTAAAATTTTATTTAATAAATTTAAGAGAATTTCAAGTAAAAACTATTGTAACTATCTGAAACAAAAATTATTTTTTGAGACGGATGATTAATGCTGGCAAGCGCGGCTTTCATTTTTTCGCTAAACACTAAAAATTTAATAAAACGAAAAAGCCCGGCAAACAATAAAGGTTACCGGGCTTTTTTGTTCATTTAATTCTAAACTCTAATTAAACGTCGAAATACATCGAAAATTCAAGCGGATGTGGACGCAGACGCAAAGGTCTTATTTCATTTTCGCGCTTGTAATTTATCCAACGCTCGATAATATCTGTGGTAAAAACATCGCCTTTGAGCAGAAATTCATGGTCGTTCTCCAGCGCTTTGAGCGCTTCGTCAAGTGTTCCTGGAAGGCTCGGCACGTCTTTTAATTCCTCCGGCGATAAATCGTAAATATCTTTGTCGAGCGGTTCGCCCGGGTCAATCCGGTTTTGGATGCCGTCAAGACCCGCCATTAAAAGGGCGGCAAAAGTAATATACGGATTACAGCTCGGGTCAGGCGGACGAAATTCAAGGCGTTTGGCTTTTGGTGATTGCGAGAACATCGGAATGCGAACTGCCGCCGAGCGATTTCTTGCTGAATACGCTAAATTGACTGGCGCTTCAAAGCCCGGAACAAGCCGCTTAAAACTGTTTGTTGTCGGCGCGGCAAAGGCAACAAGCGCGGGCGCGTGTTTGAGCAGACCACCGATGTAAAACTTTGCCATTTCCGAAAGTCCGGCATACCCGTCGCCGCCGAACAGTGGCTCGTCATCTTTCCAAAGCGATTGATGAACGTGCATTCCCGAACCGTTGTCGCCGTAAAGCGGTTTCGGCATAAAGGTCGCCGTTTTGCCGTAGGACGAAGCGGTGTTTTTGACAATATACTTAAAGAGCATCACGTTGTCCGCCGTATGCAGAAGATTTGCAAACCTGAAATCAATTTCGCACTGCCCGGCGGTTGCCACTTCGTGATGGTGACATTCGACGTGAATTCCGACTTCGGCTAAAATCAAGGAAATAGCGTTTCTCAAATCAATCAAAGTGTCGGCGGGCGCAACCGGAACGTAACCTTCCTTTGGGCGGATATGATAGCCGGAATTTGGCGACATTTCGTTGCCGTTTCGTCCCGTGTTCCAATGTCCTTCTTCAGAATTTACCGAGTAACCGGCTGACTGCTGGTCGTTATGATAAAAAACTTCGTCGAAAACAAAAAACTCGGCTTCCGGTCCGACATAAATCGTGTCGGCAATACCTGTGAATTTCAAATAACTTTCGGCGCGGACGGCAATCGAACGCGGGTCGAGTCCGTAGCCTTCTTTGGTCATCGGGTCAACGACATTGGCGAGCAGGCAAATGGTGGTTTCCTCCGCAAACGGGTCGACCCAACAACGCGAAGGGTCAGGCACGAGCAGCATATCCGATTCGTTAATTGCCGCCCAACCGCGCAGGCTGGAGGCGTCAAAACCGAATCCGTCCTCAAAAGAATCTTCGGTCAATTGGTCAATCGGATAAGTTAGATGGTGCCACGCGCCCGGTAAATCCGTGAAGCGGACGGAGACAAATTTTGCGCCTTGCTCGGCGGCGTAGTTCAATACGTGTTTAGCGTTCATTAATTCTCCCGGCTCGATTTCAAGATAAATATTGTTTCTCGTAGCCTTTTAAATAATTTGACAAAAATTTAAGGGGAAATTTTACACCACTCTCAAACAACTTCAAAACGCCCTTTTGTTAATTGTAACTTAAGATTATTTTATTTGGATGTTTTTAACATTTCTTTGCTATTATAGATAAACTCTCCTGCTCTTGAAAAGACTCATATCTTTTAAAAAAGACAAATAAGACTTATCTTCTCGCATCAAAAATCGGAAGAATAGGAAGAAAGACAATGTATTTTTATAAAATTTCACGCCCTTCGATAGTTTATTTTTTGACGAATTTTGTGTTTTGCACCTGTTTGCTGCTTGTGCTGCTGACGACAAGTTGCACGGCATTAACGCCGCAGCAAAGCGACGAACAAGCCCTGAAAGTTCTGCGAGAAATGACGAGCGACGGAAAATTTCCGCCGGAGAGCGTTGTTCTACAAATTGAAAATACATTTTCAAGGAGCAGAACCGGCGCGCTGGCAAAGCTGCTGCGGGCGTGGATTCATTTTGAAAACAAAGACTTTGAAGGCGCGGCGGCAATTCTCGATTCCGACGTTTTTCGCTCGAAAACAAATGTTGCCGATTACGCTTTGTGGCTACGCGGAAAATCGCTTGAGCAAGCCGGCAGACACGCTGAGGC
>JALZOH010000025.1 GCA_030857305.1 Acidobacteriota bacterium | reverse complement strand
TAGGGCTAATAACATTTGCGCTGCCGCCTAAAGCAATTCTGTTATTGTCAGTTCTCGCAGCAATAATTAGTCCGGTTGCAGCTCCGCCAAGGACTAACGCCCAAAGCAGCCAACCGCCTCCGCCGTCGTTATCATCATCATCATCATCGTCTTGAGTTGTTTGATTCGATGCCGTTGCGGATTCACCGGCATTAAGTGTTAAAATTTTTCCGCCAAGCGTTTTGATGTTGACATTTTCACTGGCGCTTAAAACTGTTACGCGACCATTAGCTAAATCCCCGCTAATGCTTTTTTCATTAAAAGATAAAGATAAAGTTGTGTTTGGCGCGAGCTCGATTTTACCGATTTTTCCTAAGTTGATGACGGCGCTGGCATTTTCAGGCGTAACAATTGTGCTTGATGAAAAAACCGAACGACCGCTCTGCGCCGCTTCATTGTTAATTTTAACAAAGGGTGTTTGTCCGTTAACACTTTTTCCACTAACTAAAAGTTCTCCGGCAATTCTCTCCGAATTTGCCAAAGTAACCATTGAATACGTTGCGATTAAAGCAACGACTAAGCACATCGAAAGTGCTTTACGAATCCACAGTTGACTATTCATATTTCTCCTCTTGTATCGCATTAAATCTAAATGATTTCAAAAAAACAAACCTGTAAATCTTTTACACGAATAATTTGGACGTGTCAATAAAAAACGGAAAGATATTTCAAATTTGTTAAAGTAAAGTTTTATTGTGTTTAGGATGAAAGAAAATCCTACAATTGAATTTAGTTATAACATATATTTTAGACAAATTAAAAGTGAATTTTGAAAAAAAAATTGTTAAGGTATTCGACATTAAAATTAAATCGAAATTTTTATTATTTTTTAATTTATATTTTTTGTTCTCAAAGATATTAGAGTCCAAAAAACTTCTGCCATAAATCAGCGGTACGTAGCCAAATTTTTAAGAACCGGTATCTGAATTATTTTTTGTAAATTGCATAAATTTCGTGTGTTTAGTCAGTAACTGAGAAGAATGAAAAAAATAGTTTTAGCGGCAGATTTAGGTGGAACTAATTTACGTATGGCAGCGGTAGATGCGGGCGGCAACATTTTATACCGCACGAGACGCGCTACGCCCCGAACTGAGAGTGCCGAAGAAATAGTATTGGCAATTGTTCAGTCGGCAGGAGAATGTCTACAAGCGATTCAGAAACGAGAAATCGTTAAAGCAATTGCGGTGGCTGTGCCGGCAACCGTCAATGTCGAAAAAGGAATTGTGCAGGATTCCCCGAATGTCCCTTCGTTAAATGGATTTCAAATCTCTAATGTTTTGAAAAGTCAACTTAATTTACCTTGTTTTCTTGAAAACGATGCAAATGCCGCCGCTTTAGGCGAAAGCTGGCTGGGTGCCGCAAAAGATTACAAAAACTCGATTACGGTGACTCTTGGAACAGGTGTTGGCGGCGGCATTATCATTGAAGGAAAAATTTTGCGCGGAGTAGATGGAACAGCCGGGGAAATCGGACATATTTGTGTTGAACCCTTCGGAGTAACGTGCGGGTGTGGCGGTTGGGGTTGTCTCGAACAATATTCTTCAGCGACAGCGGTTGTCCGCCTAACCCGTGAACTCGGCAGTCAGTATCCAAAATCCAATCTGTCAGTGAAAACTAATCTAACTTCATTGGATATTTACGAAGCCGGACAGCTCGGCGATGAACTTGCTTTAGAAGTATTTCGGCAGCAAGGATTTTATCTCGGCGTGGCTTTAGCCGGTCTGATAAATGTACTCAATCCTGAGGTTATAGCGATTGGCGGCGGCGCTTCCGCCGGATGGAATTTATTTATGCCGCACACCCTCGAGCAAATCCGCCAGCGTGCATATCGTGAACCTGCGAGACGCGCTAAAATAGTGACTGCTTTATGTGGTGACGCCGCCGGAATACTGGGTGCCGCGAAACTAGCTTTTATTAATATGGCAAATGAAATTTAACAACTGCACAGGAGCTCACTTGCTATTGTGCGGTTGTTTCGTGTAATATATTCGTTTCGTGCCAACAGCGTAAGCGACGGGTTAGGTGGGTTTCGCGCCCACTTTTTATTTGGGTGAAATAATTTTGATGAAGCACTTAGTTGATCAAAAAATTAAGGAAAACGTCATTCGGGTGGTGGAAAATAATGGTTTGGAACTTGTTCGAACTAACATTTCGCCGTCTAACCGAAATCTGATTATCAGTATTTTTATTGATAAAGATGAAGGTATTACACACGAGGATTGTGTAAAGGTCAGTCGTGACCTTGAAACACTACTCGAGGCGGAAGATTTTATACCGACAGCATATTTGCTGGAAGTCTCCTCGCCCGGTTTAGAACGTGAGTTATATAGCTTAAAGGATTTTGAAAAATTTTCGGGAAAGTTAGCAAAAGTCAAAACAAACACGGATATAAACGGTCAAAAAGTATTTAAAGGTCGCATCACCGAAGTTGAAGGCGAAGAAATTATTTTTGCTGACAAAACCAAAGGGACTGTCAAATTTCCCTTTATTGCCGTTGCTAAAGCGAACTTGGAAATTGATTTAGAAGAAGAATTTAAGCGAAACGAAAAACGGAAATTGGAAAGCGAAAATGAGTAATTAAATTTTTTCAATTATTCATAAATGAGTTATGACATCTATCGGACAAAGTATTGAAGCATTGTGCAGCGAACAGGGCTTAGATCGTGATTTGATTATCGAAGCGATGAAGGAAGCGGTGCGCGCCGCTGCCCGGAAACAATTTAAAGCACAAGATAAAACCGGTGAAAGCATCGAAGTTGAATGGAATAATGAAGAAGGAACAATTGAAATTTCCGCGCAAAAAACGGTTGTTTTAGAAGTAGAAAATCCTTCAACCGAATTGGCGCTTTCCGAAGCGCAAGAGCTAGCCGGCGATGATGTTGAAATTGGCGATATGCTTCTAATTCCACTGCCGACCGAGGAATTAGGACGGATTGCCGCTCAAACCGCTAAACAAATTCTTGTCCAAAAAGTCCGAGAAGCTTTGCGCGAGAAAGTTTATGAGGAATACATCGACCGCAAAGGCGAATTGATTAACGGAACAGTTAAAAGATTTGAACGCGGCGACATTATTGTTGATTTGGGAAATAATCTCGAAGCGGTTTTGCCCAGACAGGAACAGGCGCGAAGCGAAACTTGGAATCAGGGCGAGCGAGTTCGTGTCGTCATTGAAGATGTCTCGAAGGACTTGAAGGGACAGCAAATTAAAGTTTCACGCGCTTCGGCGGCTCTTCTCAAGCGTTTGTTTGAAATGGAAGTGCCTGAAATTTATGATGACACGGTGGTTATCAAATCTGCCGTCCGCGAGCCGGGCGACCGTGCAAAAATTGCGGTTGCTTCGAATGAAAAAGATGTTGATCCGGTCGGGGCGTGCGTCGGTATGAAAGGTTCGCGTGTCCAATCAATCATTAAAGAATTGCGCGGCGAAAAAATTGACATCATCGAATGGTCTGACGAACCTTCGGTTTTTGCCGCCAACGCGCTTTCGCCCGCAAAAGTTTCGCAAGTGCGAATCACGGATATTAATAATCGCAAAATGGAAGTTGTCGTGACGGAAGACCAGCTTAGCTTGGCGATTGGCAAGCGCGGTCAAAATGTGCGTCTTGCCACGCGACTTGTCGGCTGGGATATAGATATTGTCAGCGAAGAACTCTTGAAAAAAGAGATTGCACTGGCGATGGGCAAAATGATGGCTTCCGGTGAAGCTGTTCCGGTTACGGCTCTGCAAGGCGTTTCAACCAATCAAGCGGATGACTTAAAAGAAAAGGGGATTAATGACGTAGAAACATTGGCGACTACTTCGGTTGATAATTTAGTTGATATTTTAGACGTGAGCCTCGATGAAGCCGAAAGAATTATTGCTTCTGCCAAAGATATTGTTGAAGCCCGTAATAAACAAGTCGAGACGATTGAACCGGAACAATCAAATGACGAAGCTTTATTAAATGAAGAATCAATAAATACGGCAGACAACGCGCAGGAAACTGAAAATGCTCAGGAAATCATTCCAGAAGAAAGCGTAGAAGCCGTCAATAAAAATCAAAACACCGAAGAAGTTTCAAAAGAGTTAGAAGCATCACAAACAGCCGAAGAAACAGCAGAGGAAAATACAAAAGATTCGGCTGAAGGCAAAGAGTAAATCGAATGATTTACTCTTTGAGACAAAAGGAATTTAATTACCGGATTGTGCGCAAACACAAAAATCCGTCAATAGATAAATATGCCCGTAGGAACATCAATTCGGATTTACGATTTAGCACGAGAACTCAAACAAGATACAAAGCGCGTGATTGAAGAATTACGGCGTGAAGGCATAGATGTGAGCGTTCCGTCCAATTCGGTGACCAAAGAAATTGCTGAAAAAGTGCGCAACAGATATATTCCCAAAACTGAGATTCCTCCAAAGCGTGGAATAAAAGTTATAAAAAAGGCAGCAGCGTCTAAGATAGAAGACGAATCGTTTGAAGCAGATAAAACCCCGAACGTAGAAGCCGCGCCGCAGCTGGAAGAAACAGTAAAAGTTTCAAATGTCGAAGGTAAAACCAAGGCTGCAAAACCGAGTGTCGAAGAGCAGGAAATTTCAAAACCCGCCCGTCGAGTCAGAAAACTTCAAAAGAAAATCGAGTTAAAACCGCAAGACGAACCATCTGTTGTCGACGAAATTCCTCAAATTAGCGAAGAAAAAGAAACTGCAGATGAACTTCAACCTGCTGAAAAAATTCAAGCCGTTGGAGAAGATGAACAAGCTCAAAAGCCAGCCGAAGATTCTGCTGAAATCAAAAATAAAACTACCAGCAGAGTGCTTCGTCCGAACGAAACACAGGTTAAAGAATTAAAATTAAAACAAAGCTCGCTTAATCAAGGGTTGAAACCGGGCGACCGGGTGGTTAATAATGCTCCGACGACAACTGGAAGATTAAAGACCGAAAAACCAAACGAAGTTGGTAAAGGTGAGTTGCGTCGTGATGGGAAAGATAATCGAAGAGGAGAACTTCGCGCCACACCCGGCGAGACATTAACTCCTAAAACGACGTATACGCCCCCGGTTGACCAGCGCAAAAAGTTCGGGCGCTCTGCCGGAAAAAAAGGCGGTAAAAGATTTGAAGACAAAGGCGTAAGATTTGAGGAGAGGGATCTTGCCGCGCCACGGCAGCGTTCGATTGAGGAGCGAATTCTCGGGCAAGTCGATACGGTTGACAAAAATAATTTAACGCCAGTTCGCCTGACGGAAGGCGCGACTATTCGCGAGTTCTCCGAGTCGCTCGGTGTTACTCCGCGCGATGTTGTCCAGCTTCTTGTAAAACGCGGCATTTTTGCGACGCTCAACCAGCCGATTGGTGAGAATATGGCAGTCGAGCTGGGTGAAACTCTCGGTTACAACGTTGCTTTTGTGCCATTTGAAGAAATGGTTATCGAGCAGGAATTTGAAGAACTTATTGCGACCGATTCTGATGATGTTGAAATTGCCCGCCCGCCGGTCGTCACGGTCATGGGTCACGTTGACCACGGTAAAACTTCGCTTCTCGATGCGATTCGTTCCGATAACGTGGCGGAAGGCGAAGCCGGTGGTATCACTCAACACATCGGCGCGTACAGCGTTTTTGTTCCGAACCCGGACAATCCGTTAGAAAACCGTCGCGTAGTTTTTCTCGATACGCCCGGTCACGAAGCATTTACATTGATGCGCGCGCGCGGCGCTAAAGCAACCGATGTCGTTATCCTGGTCGTCGCTGCCGACGACGGGGTGATGCCGCAGACGATTGAAGCAATCGAACACTCGAAGGCTGCCGGCGTGCCGATTATTGTTGCCATCAACAAAATTGACAAGCCCGACGCGACGCCGGATAAAGTTAAGCAGGGTCTTGTCGCGCAAGGATTACAGCCGATAGACTGGGGCGGCGATATCGAAATGATTCCGGTTTCGGCAAAAAAACGCGAAAATCTTGATACTTTGCTTGAAACCGTGTTGTTAAGTACGGATATTCTTGATTTAAAGGCAAGCCCAACCAGGCGCGCTTCCGGCGTCGTTCTTGAAGCAAAACTCGATAAAGGTCGCGGTTCGGTGGCGACGGTGCTCGTTCAACAGGGAACGCTGCGCGTCGGCGACCCGTTTATCGTCGGACAGTATTACGGAAAGGTTCGCGCGATGTTTGGCGACCGCGGCGATATTGTAAATGAAGCGCCGCCCGCTACGCCGGTTGAAGTTCTCGGGCTGCAAGGCGTTCCGCAAGCCGGAGATACTTTTCAGGTTGTTTCCGATATTGACAAAGCGCAGACAATAGCCAGCCAACGGCAGATGCAGGCGCGGCAGCTTGCCATGCTCAAAACTACCAAACGTGGTATCGAATCACTCGGTCTGGCAGAAATCAAAGAATTGTTGGTTGTACTCAAAGCCGACGTGCAGGGTTCGGTCGAAGTTTTGCGTGCAACGCTTGAAAAGCTTTCGACTGAAAAGGTTAAGGTGCGCGTTATTCGTTCCGGTGTCGGAGCAATTACCGAATCGGATGTGTTGCTTGCCTCGGCAACGCAAGCCGACGAAGCCTCGATGGCAGTGGTTATTATTGGTTTTAATGTGCGCCCGGCGGTACGTGCTTCTGACGTCGCTAAACAGGAACAAGTTGATATTCGCCTTCATTCAATTATTTATAAAGTCGAAGAAGAAATCACGGCGGCAATGATTGGGATGCTCGATGCGATTGAAAAAGAAGTTATTCTCGGCAAAGCTCTTGTTCAGGATATTTTCAAGGTTTCAAAAGTCGGCACGATTGCCGGTTGTCGCGTTACCGACGGGCTAATCAGACGGCAAGCCAAAGCTCGACTGATCCGTGATGCGGTAGTAGTGTGGGAAGGCGATATTTCTTCGCTCAAACGATTTAAGGAAGATGCAGCCGAAGTTCGCCTGGGTTTTGAGTGCGGCATCAGTCTGGCAAACTTTAACGATCTTAAAGTCGGCGATGAAATCGAGGCTTTCGTGATCGAGAGAACTGCAGCCACAGAACTTTAACAGTGATAAGTGGTAAGTTAACTTGTATTTAAACTTTGCACTTACCGCTTACCACTTACCACTATTTATGCGTCGCCCGGAAAGATTAGCAGAAGTTTTGCGCGAGGAAGTAACCGAAATTGTCGGTTATGAACTCAAAGACCCGCGCCTGCAAGCCGTTACCGTAACAGACGTTCGCGTATCGGAAAATATGCGCGACGCAAAAATTTACGTGGTCGTCGAGGGTGATGAAAAAGAGATTAGGGACGTGCTGCGAGCATTGCAGAATGCGGCGACCTTTGTCAGGCAGCAAGTTGCGTTAAATTTAGATTTACGTCACGCTCCGCATTTGAACTTTATACGCGATACGGTTGAAGAAAATGCAGCGCGCGTTGAAGAATTGATTGTTGATTTGACGCAAAAGGGCGAATTTCAAGAAAGGAAGGATAGTGAGGGATAAAGCATGAGAGTTAAGAGATGAATAAAATAAATTTGTTTTACTTGTCCTTTGTCTCTCATTCTTATCCCTTTTAATAAGTGTTAAGCCAAGTAGTAGAGCTAATTGAAAATAAACAGAATTTTGCGATAACTACGCATGTCCGACCCGACGGCGACGGCGTCGGTTCTTCGTTAGGATTATGCTGGCTTTTGCGCTCTCTGGGCAAAACCGCCGAAGTTATTGTCCGTGACGGCATTCCCGTTTCTTACCAACAACTTCCCGGCGCTGAAGAAATCAGAAAAGTTTCCGAAATAGATAAAACTTACGATGCTGTTTTTGTGATTGAATGTTCAGATGTAACGCGTCCGGGCATCGCCAAATTAGAAGACCAGCTGACTGTTAATATCGACCATCACGCAACCAGCGAGCATTTTGGCGCGATTAATTGGATTGATGCGACGGCTTCGGCGGTCGGCGAAATGATTTACAATCTATGCAAAGCGATCGGCGGACGGATTACCAAAGAAATTGCTGAATGTCTTTATATGGCTCTGGTGACCGACACCGGCTCGTTTCATTTTCCAAACACAACCGATCGAACTCTCAAAGTGGCTTCTGAACTCGTTAAAGTCGGTGTCAAGCCCGCGCAAATTTCCGAAATCGTCTATAGCAGTTATTCATGGAGTCGTATTGATCTAATGCGGCAGGTTTTAGCAACCGTTATGCGGAGCAAAGACGGAACGGTCGCGTGGATGCGGCAAACCCTTGAAATGGCAGAAACTGCAGGTGCTTTAGATGGCGACAACAATGGATTTGTAAATATTCCGCTGGCTGCTAAAGAAGTCGCTGCGGTTGTTTATATGCGTGAAACCTTTCCGAACACGTACCGGGTCAGCCTGCGCTCGAAGGACGGAATCAATGTTGCCAGAATCGCGGAAAAATTCGGTGGCGGCGGACACAAAAATGCGGCGGGCTGTCGAGTCGAAGGCATCTGGGACGAATGTGAAAGGGCTATTGTTTCAGCGCTGACCGAAGCGGTTAAAAAAGCGCATGATGAATCGAAAAATTCTAAAGATCAATTTGAAGTGAGTTTGGCTTAAAAGTGAAAAAGTGAAAAGTGAAAGTATGAAAAAGTAGAAAAGTGAGAATGTTTTTTGAGTTTCACTTTTCCACTTTTTCACTTTCAGTTGTATGACAAAAGAAAAACGCTACAAATGGCGGCGCGAAGGTTACAAGGAAAACACGAAAGGCTTGTTGATGATCAACACCGGCGACGGCAAAGGCAAAACCACGTGCGCTCTTGGCTTGATGATGCGCGCGGCGGGACGCGGAATGCGCTGCTGTATGATTCAGTTTATGAAGTCGAAAACAGATCGCTACGGCGAACACGAGTCGGCGGAAGAATTGGAAATTGAAGTTTACACAATGGGTGATGGTTTTACCTGGGACACCAACAATCCTGCGCAGGATATTAAAACATCGCAGGAAACCTGGGCTTTATGCGTCGAAAAAATGCGTTCCGAAGAATATGATTTACTCGTTTTCGACGAGCTCATATATGTTCTCGACTACAAATTTTTACCTTTGGAAGACATTATCACGGAAATAAAAGCCGTTCGTGAAAAGCAGCCGAATCTCCATTTAGTTTTAACGGGCAGAAATGCGCCGCCGGAATTAATTGACGCGGCTGATCTTGTAACCGAAATGAAGGAAATCAAACATCCTTTTAATGCCGGAATTTATGCGCAGCAGGGAATCGAATTTTAATAAAAAAGAGTGGATGATGAATGTTTAATCAAAGATAAATATTCATCCTTTACCGCTCATCACAAACACCGATTTTTGGGCAGATATTTTCTAAAACACACTCGCCGCATTTCGGCTTTCGCGCCTGACAGATTTTCCGCCCGTGCCAGATAAGCCAGTGTGGAAACATTATCCAATTTTTTTGCGGTACAAGTTTTTGCAAATCCTGCTCAATCTTTTCCGGCACAAAGTTTTCAGTTAATCCTAATCTGTGCGACAAGCGCAAAACGTGCGTATCGACAACGATGCCTGAAGCAATGCCGAAAGCATTTCCTAAAACAACATTTGCCGTCTTTCGCGCCACGCCATTTAAAGTCAAAATTTGTTCCATTGTTTGTGGAATTTCGCCGCCGAAGTTCGCGATAATTTTCTCGCACGCTCCCCGGATACTTTTCGCTTTATTGCGATAAAAACCGGTCGGACGAATATCCTGTTCAAGTTCTTCCGGCAAAACATTCAGGTAGTCCTGCGGTTGTCGGTATTTTCTAAAGAGAGTTTCAGTGACGATATTAACGCGCACGTCAGTGCATTGAGCGGAAAGAATTGTGGCGACCAGAAGCTCAAAAGCATTCGAGTGAATCAAAGCGCAGTGCGCATCGGGATATTCTTTTTTGAGCCTTGTAATAATTTTCCGGGTGCGTTCTTTTTGATCAGTGAACATTGGCAATAGGCTAGAAAATAATCTTCGGAAATGCAACTCCCTAATTTAAAGTAAAAGAAAACTGCAATATAAACGGTATAGACGATTGGTTGGACGCCTGCGGCAAAAATGTTTTGGTTTAATTTGCGTTTCCGGTGCTAAATTGTCAAGATTAGGTTTCGATTTTTTCGTTTATGAAAGTTCCTCTACTAGACTTAAAAGAACAAAATCAAACTTTGCGCGCCGAAGTTGATGCGGCTATCTCTAAAGTATTAGATTCAAATAGTTTTATATTGGGTGCGGAAGTTGAAGCGTTAGAGAATGAACTCGCAAGTTATTGCCGGACAAAGTTTGCAATCGGGTGCGCTTCGGGAACCGATGCGCTCCTTCTTGCGTTGATGGCTTTGGATGTTGGTTTTGGTGACGAGGTAATAACGACTCCATACAGTTTTTTTGCCACCGTTAGTTCGGTTACGAGATTGGGAGCGGTGCCTGTTTTTGTTGACATCGAACCGAAAACTTACAATCTCGACGTGAGCCAAATTGAAGCAAAGGTTACGGAAAGAACAAAAGCGATTCAGCCCGTGCATCTTTTCGGACAATGCGCCACGATGAACGAACTACGGAAAATCAGTAAAAAATATAATATTCCATTGGTTGAAGACGCAGCGCAGGCAATCGGCGCCGAAGAAACCGGTGCGCGGGCGGGCGCGATGAGTGAAATCGGTTGTTTCAGTTTTTATCCATCAAAAAATCTTGGCGGAATGGGCGACGGCGGTTTTTTAACCACCGATGATGAAGTGTTGGCAAATAAATTAAAAGCTCTGCGCGTTCACGGTTCGGAAAAGCGTTATTACCATCAATGGGTAGGACTTAACTCGCGTCTCGATGCGCTGCAGGCAGCCATTTTACGAGTTAAATTGCCTCATCTTGATTCGTGGTCGGACAAGCGCAAAGCAAATGCGGACATTTACCGAAAACTTTTTACAGACGCGGGCTTGACCGAACAAATTACCTTGCCGTTTGAACGTGAAGGCGGACGTCATATCTATAATCAATTTGTTATAAAGGTCTCTGAAAGGCGCGACGAGCTAAAACAGTTTTTGTCCAAAAACAATATTGGCACAGACATTTATTATCCGGTTTCGCTTCATTTACAGGAATGCTTTGCGTATTTAAATTATCAAAAAGGAGATTATCCTGAGTCCGAAAAAGCTTCCAGGGAAACTCTCGCTCTGCCGATTTTTCCTGAGCTAACTGTTGAGCAGCAAAAATATGTTGTTGAAAAAATTGCTGAATTCTTTAACTTGTAATTTTTTTCGGTTAAAAATTCTTCTCTAAATTTTTATATATAAGATAAAAGTTGAGGGGTAATTATTTGCTGTTATTTATTAATTGGTTCCAAAAAATAAATGCCTAAAGACAAAGGACAATACGTTTTACTTGATGCCCGCGCGATGCTCGCTCGAATTGCGTTAATTACCGCTATTATTTTAGCTCTGGTTTTCGGATGGTTTGCGGTGCGTTGGCAGCTCGGAAATATGTTAGCCGAACTAACGACTCCAACTGCGCCCAGCGCGCAAGGAATCGCTCGGCTCGCAACCGGTTTTGCACCGCGTGATCCTTTAGCACAATGGTTATATGCGAGTGCGGAAAAAGATGTTTCGACACCGGAAAAACTTTTGGGTTCAATTAATAGTTTTGAAAAGGTAGTCAAACTTTCCCCTTATGATTTTCAGTGGTGGATTGAGCTCGGGCGGGCGCGTGAGCAGGGCGAAGATTATGCGGGAGCGGAAAAAGCATACGTCCGAGCTGTTGAACTCGCACCGCATTATACATACCCGCGATGGCAGCTCGGAAATTTTTATTTGAGGCAGAATAAGAGCGATGAAGCTTTTAACGAATTAAAGAAAGCGGCTGAAACAAGCCACCTGTACCGCGACCAGGTCTTCTCAATCGCGTGGGATTATTACGAACAGGACACCGTGCGGCTAGAGCAGCTGGTCGGAGATTCGCCAACGGTCAGAGCCGGTTTAGCAAGATATTATGCGGGCAAGGAACGCCCCGTCGACAGTTTGCGTATGTGGAATATGCTTTCGGAAGAAGATAAGAAAGCTAACGCCCCGATTGCCAAAGTGATTGCTCAGGCACTTTACGAAAAACGATTTTTTCGTCAGGCGGTTGAATTTGTTCGTCAACTTGGAATTGAAACAAATGCTAAAGCTGAAATTGTTCAAAATGGTGATTTTGAAAAGCCGCTGGTGGATGCTAATGAGACTTATTTCGGTTGGAAAATTTCATCAATCGGTAAAATGGATATTAAACCCGACCCGACAAAAAAACATGAAGGCACCCGAAGTTTGCGAGTTTCCTTTAACGGTTTTACCGACCCGACCTTGTTTAATATTCTGCAGTATGTCGCGGTAGAACCGGGCGCAAAGTATCAGTTAAGTTTTTGGCTGCGCACGGAAAACCTGAGAAGTGCGGGAATGC
>JALZOH010000321.1 GCA_030857305.1 Acidobacteriota bacterium | reverse complement strand
CGCACTTGCCGACCGGAGTGGAGATGGTGATGCCAGGGGATAACATCCAGATGGAGATCGAGTTGATTGCGCCGATTGCGATGGAGAAAGGACTGCGCTTTGCGATCAGGGAAGGCGGGCGGACGGTTGGCGCGGGCACCGTCTCCGATATTGTTGAATAACAAAAATTTATGTTAAACGAAAAAATACGTATCAAATTGAAAGCCTACGACCACCGCGTTTTAGATCAGTCAACAGTTGAAATTGTTGAGACTGCGAAACGAACCGGCGCAAGCATTGCGGGACCGATTCCGCTTCCGACGGTAAAAAATAAGTGGACGGTTTTGCGCTCGCCGCACGTTGATAAAAAATCGCGCGAGCAATTTGAAATTAGAACGCACAAGCGTCTGATGGACATCCTTGACCCGACAGCTGAAACAGTTGATGCATTGATGAAATTGGACTTGCCTGCCGGTGTTGACGTAGAAATTAAGGCATTTGGTAAAAGCTAGACTGATTTTGGGTTTTAGATTTTGAATTTTAGATTTCTGTAGTTTTAGATAACACGAAACAAAATTCAAATAATCCAAAATCCAAAATCCAAAATCTAAAATATGATTAACGGAATCATCGGTAGAAAACTTGGTATGACGCAGCTTTTTGCGGAAGACGGAACAGTAACGCCTGTCACCGTTATCAAGGCAGGACCGTGTATTGTTGTTCAAACTAAAACAACAAGCGGAAAAGATGGTTATAACGCCGTCCAGCTTGGTTTTGTGGAAGATAAACCGATTCGGTTGAAAAATGTTTCCAAGCCGATGCTCGGACATTTTGAAAAGACTGGCGGGGGAATGCCTCCAACCCGAATTTTGAAAGAATTTCGCTTAAAAGATGCGCCGGAAGTAAACGTCGGCGACCAGGTCAAGGCAGATCTTTTTTCAGATGGCGACACAATCGAGGTTGTCGGAAAATCGAAAGGTCGCGGTTTCGCCGGGACAATCAAACGTCATAATTTTAAGCGCGGTCCCGAATCGCACGGTTCGATGAATGTTCGCGCGCCGGGTTCGATCGGTCAGTCCGCATATCCTTCGCGTGTCATTAAAGGTACGAAATCCTCCGGACATATGGGCGATGAGCGCGTTACGGTGAGAGGTTTGAGCGTGGCGAAGGTTGACATTGAGAATAATCTTTTGATGGTTCGGGGCGCGGTGCCGGGCGCTAACGGAAGTTTAGTTTTAGTAAAGAAATCTGAAAGACAGAAGAAGAAATAGTGATAAGTGGTAAATGGTAAGTGGTAAGTAAAAGAATAAATTACTTTTTACTTACACCTCAGCACTTAGCACTCGAACGGAGTGAGAATATGCCTAGCGCAAAGGTTCGCAATTTAAGAAACGAAGAAGTTGGTGATTTATCGCTTTCGGATGCCGTTTTTGGCGTCGAATTAAATGAAGCGTTAATTCATTCGGCAGTAACAAATTATTTGGCTAATCGACGCCAAGGAACTTCTGCAACTAAAACTCGCGGAGATGTTCGCGGCGGCGGTAAAAAACCCTGGAAGCAGAAAGGAACCGGTCGCGCTCGGGTTGCGTCGATTCGTTCGCCTTTGTGGCGTGGCGGTGGTAAAGTTCACGGTCCACAACCGCGTGATTGGTCTTATAAAATGCCGAAAAAGATGCGTCGCGGAGCATTACGCTCGGCTTTGTCGGAAAGACTGCGTGAAGGAAATTTAATCATTATCGACGAATTTACTATAGAAAATGCTAAGACCAGAGGCTTTATCGGCGTAATGACAACACTTGGCTTTGCGGATAATAAAAAGCATACAAAAACTTTGATTGTTGATTCGCTCGATAATTCGAACTTGATTTTAGCGTCGCGTAACGTAAAGAAAGCAAAGGTGACGAATAGTTACGGGTTAAATATTTACGATTTGCTGTATCACGAAAAACTTTTAATTTCAAAAACAGCGATTGAAGAACTTAGCCATATGCTCGATCCGCAGAGAGAAAATAAGATGACAGAAACTGTCACAGAAGAGGAGGCGGCGTAAAATGGCAGAATTAGGTGTATGGGACATATTAAAGTCGCCCGTCGTGACAGAAAAAAGTGTCTTGTTAAAAGAAGCTACGAGTAATGATGAAACAGCCGGACAAATTTTGACTTTTCGAGTGAACCCAAAATCCGGAAAAGAAGCAATCAGAAAAGCGGTCGAAGAAATCTTCGGCGTTAAAGTCGCCAAAGTCCGCACAATTCACTACGAAGGCAAAATGAAAAAACGCGGACGATATGAAGGTCGTCGTGCTTCGTGGAAAAAGGCTTACGTGACATTGAGAAAAGGCGAGCCGCACGTTGATTATGCGGAAGCGATTTAAGGAATTTTCGATTTGCAATTTCGATTTGCGATTGTTAGTAAGACAAACAAATTTGATTTGCAAGTTGTTGAAATTCAAGTCTAAATTTTCAATATGCGCTTTCGATTAAATCGCAAATCGAAAATCGAAAATCGAAAATAAAACGATGGGAATCAAAAGATTAAAACCAACATCACCGGCGCGGCGTTATCAAACGTATTTGACCCGCGATGAACTGACTCCGAACGCAAAGCCTGAAAAATCTTTGCTTGAGCCGAAAAAACGTATTTCGGGTCGCAATAATGACGGACGCATTACGGTTCGCAGGCGCGGCGGCGGTCATAAACGCTTTTACCGGATAATCGATTTTAAGCGTAATAAACTGGGTATCCCGGGACGTGTTACACAGCTTGAATATGATCCGAATCGCTCGGCGCATATCGCTCTTATTACATATCTTGACGGTGAAAAACGTTATATTATTGCGCCGATTGGATTAAAGGTCGGTTCAACGATTGTTAGCGGGGAAGACGCAGATATTCTGCCGGGAAACACTCTCCCGATTAAAAATATTCCGCTCGGCACAGAAGTTCATAATATTGAACTGCGTCCCGGAAAAGGCGGTCAGCTTGCCAGAGCAGCAGGAGTTTTCGCTCAACTGGTGGCTAAAGAAGGCGATTACGCGCAGATGAGAATGCCGTCCGGCGAAGTCCGAAGAGTTCCGGTTGTCTGTACCGCAACAATCGGACAAGTCGGAAATCAGGAACACGAAAACGTGAGTTTAGGAAAAGCCGGTCGCTCTCGTTGGATGGGGCATCGCCCGAAAGTTCGCGGTGTAGTAATGAATCCGGTTGACCATCCGCACGGTGGCGGTGAAGGTAAAACTTCCGGTGGTCGTCATCCGGTAACGCCCTGGGGAATACCGACTCGTGGTTACAAAACACGTCGGAACAAGCGCACCCAAAATATGATTGTGCGCGATAGAAGGAGAAAATAGATTTTAGGTTGCAAAGTTTAGGATGTAGTAAATCCAAAATCCAAAATCCAAAATCCAAAATTGAGTTATGCCACGTTCATTAAAGAAAGGACCTTTTATTGATATCAGCGTTCAGAAAATTCTGAAACGAATACTTGAAACGGGGAAGAAACCGCAAGCCGTTAAAACCTGGTCGCGCCGTTCGACGATAACTCCCGATATGGTTGGGGTTACATTTGGCGTTCATAACGGTAAACGTCATATTCCGGTATATGTTACTGAAAATATGGTCGGACATAAACTTGGAGAGTTTTCTCCAACCAGAACTTATAAAGGACATCCGGGAACGAAGGCGGAAAAATCGGCAAAAAGAAAATAATTCCGTTCACTACTAAAGACTATGGAAGCGATAGCAAAAACAAGACATTTGAAAGGTTCACCGAGAAAGGCTCGTCTCGTGATTGATTT
>JALZOH010000320.1 GCA_030857305.1 Acidobacteriota bacterium | reverse complement strand
GATATTTTCCGCACCGGCTTTTACACCTGCGCGAAAGTCGGGTTGAACGCCTTGTGCGCTGACCGATATTATCAAATTTGCGCCAAGCGGTAATCCTGCAAAACTAAAATTTCCTTTTTTGTCCGTTTTGGCAGATGGAAACTTTGCTTTTATATCTGTGCGAAAAACTTCAACCATCGCGCCGGCGACCGGTTGAGTTGTTCCGTCAGCTTTCTTTAGCTCAACTCGTCCGCTGACCGGAGCAGTTTGTGCAAAAACCGCAATACTGCCTGTTAAAAATAAAGCAATTGCTAAAAAAGAAGCGAAATAATTTTTACGAAACATTAGAAAATCCTCCAAAAACTCATTATTAAAATATGGTGCAAAAACCTTTCCTTGAGATGTCTGTGCCAAAAAAAGAGTTGTTACGGTAATGTCTATCTTAACTCAAGTTTTACCAAATTTTGAAGAGGAAAAGTTTATTTATCGAAATTTATAAAAATTTTTAGCTGTGTTATCTTAACTTTTATAATTTAACAGGCTTTTTACGAGGAGAACGAATGACGAAAAAAATTTATAATTTCAGCGCCGGTCCCGCCGTCTTGCCGACAGCAGTATTGAAAAAAGCTCAAAACGAATTGCTTTCTCTTGGTGGAATCGGAATGAGCGTGATGGAAATCAGTCATCGCTCGAAGCATTTCGAAGCGATTTTAAGCGAGGCAATAAACGGCATCCGCGAGCTTTTAAGCGTCCCCGAAAATTATCAAATTTTGTTTCTGCAAGGCGGCGCGAGCCTGCAATTTTCGATGGTTCCGATAAATTTCCTTGGAAAAAGCGAAGCGGCAGATTATATCGTTACCGGAACTTGGGGCAAAAAAGCGGTCAAGGAAGCAAAACGCTGCGGCAGTGTCAATACTATTTTTTCTACTGCTGAAGCCAATTTCAAATCCGTACCGACTCAAGATGAGCTTTCATTCTCCGAAAAGGCAAATTATGTTCATTACACTTCGAACGAAACAATCGAGGGCGTTGAATTCAAATATGATTTAGACGGAAAAGGCATTCCGGTCATTTGCGACGCTTCTTCAAACATTCTTTCAAAACCGTTCGA
This sequence comes from Acidobacteriota bacterium, assembly GCA_030857305.1. Classification (GTDB taxonomy): domain Bacteria; phylum Acidobacteriota; class Blastocatellia; order Pyrinomonadales; family Pyrinomonadaceae. Next base: position 2,686 of record JALZOH010000320.1, on the reverse strand, counting down.
TGTTGGAAAATACGCTCTCATTTACGCCGGAGCGCAGAAAAATATCGGACCTTCCGGCGTAACGCTGGTCATCGTCCGCGATGATTTGATCGAACGAGTTCCTGAAAATCAACATTCGATGCTTGATTACCGCGCGCTTGCCGAGAATAATTCAATGCTCAACACGCCAAATACCTGGGGAATTTATATTATCAATTTGGTTTGTGAGCATCTCATAAAACACGGCGGATTGATCGAAATGGAAAAGAAAAACGAGGAAAAGGCGAAGCTTCTCTACGACGCGATTGACGCCGGCGACGGCTTTTATCTCGGACACGCTGACAGAACGGCGCGTTCCTTAATGAACGTAACATTCCGCTTGCCGTCGGAGGAGCTCGAAAAACAATTTACCATCGAAGCCACGGCGCGAGGTTTAGATGGATTAAAAGGACATCGCTCGGTCGGCGGCATTCGCGCCTCAATTTATAATGCTTTTCCAAAGGAAGGCGTCGAAGAGTTGGTTGAATTTATGAAAGATTTCGCGCAAAAAAACGGATGATTTAGCCACAAATTACGTGAGCGTCACGAATTATTTTTATTTTCCTTGATTCCGGATGTGGTGAGTAATTTGTGGCTAAATCTTCTCTAAAACTTCTGAAAGCTCAACTTCCTCACTTTCAGAAACCGTTCGTAAATCTATTAAAACTTTATCTTCTAAAATTCGCGTAATAATCGCCGGTTTAGAAAGCCGTAATTCTTTTTCCAATTTTGCCGCTGACATTTTTTCGTGTACAAGTGCCAGCAAAGTTGTTTTCAGATGAGTCATCGGCGCAGAGCCGCCACCAATAACTGAATTTCCTTCAATAATTGCCGAATGCAAAAAGTGATTTTCACCGCGTTTTTGATGTAGATTTTGGGCAAAGTTTTCGATTCTTTCCTTTATCTCAACCTCCGGCATCGAAAGCATTTGCCAAATCGGAATTTCTTCTGAGGTAGTTTCGCGACGGTAAATTTCCAGCGTTGCCTCAAGCGCGGCGTAAATCATTTTATCAACTCGCAGAGCGCGGTAAAGCGGATGTTTCCTTAACCTTTCAATCACTTCGCGCCGTCCGACAATCAGTCCTGACTGCACGCCGCCGAGAAGTTTGTCGCCGCTAAAAGTTACAACATCCGCGCCTTTGGCGATTGATTGGCTGATAACCGGTTCACCTTCCAAGTTATATTTGCTCAAATCGAACATCGCGCCTGAACCGGCATCCTCAAAGAGCAAAATTTTGTTGTGATGCGCTAATTCTGTAAGTTCCGCTAAATCCGGCATCTGGGTAAACCCAATAATTCTGTAATTTGACGGGTGAACTTTTAAAATAAGACGCGTGTTTTCGTCGATCGCTTTTTCATAATCGGAAATTCTTGTTCGATTGGTCGCCCCGACTTCCTTCAAAATCGCGCCGGATTGTTCCATGACGTCCGGAATACGAAAATCACCGCCGATTTCAACGAGTTCACCGCGTGAAATTATAGCTTCTCCGCCTTTTGCCAGCGTGGTTAAAACTAAAATTGTCGCAGCCGCGCAATTATTGACAATCAAAGCGCTTTCGGCGCCCGTCAGCTCGGCTAAAAGCTGCTCGGCGTAGTCACCACGCCGACCGCGCTGTCCGGTTTCGAGATTATATTCGAGCGTGCAGTAGCCGGACGCTTTTTCAAAAACCGCCTTTCGCGCTTCTTCTGAAAGCGGCGCACGACCTAAATTTGTGTGAATGACAACGCCCGTTGCGTTAATAACCCGCCTGAGACGCGTGCTTCGAGAGCTTTGCCAAGCTTCTTTGAGACGTTTTTCACTTTCTTCGAATAAATCTTCACGCGAAAAATGCTGCGCGGTTGCTGCCTCTTCGGTAGAATTTTCCTGCAATTCTAATCGCAGTCGATCAATGACACTGCGTGCCAGCACCGCGAGATATTTTGCCCCGACTTCGGGGAGAAGAATTTGTGCCGTTTGAGAGCGAAGAATTTCATCAACCGAAGGTAAAAATCTTAGACCCACCGCTTGATTTGTCGTTTCCCGAATTTCCATTAGATTATCTTAACCGAACCGGCGCGCAAACAGGGAATTCGGTTGAAGTTTAGAAAATCACCTGAAGTTAAAAAAGTTTATCTGAAAAACAGAAAAAAGCGACTCATGACAAGCCGCTTTTTTCTGTTTTAAAACGCGGTCCGACTTTTTGTAAAACCGGAAGCATACAAAATGGTTAAACTTCAGATTCGACCCGTAAAACATTTTCCGCCTGCGGACCTTTCGGTCCGGTCGTGACTTCAAACTCGACGTCTTGTCCCTGGGCTAAAGTTTTATATCCGTCACCCGATATCGCGCTGTAATGCACGAAAATATCTTGTTCGCCGGGCTGTTCGATAAAACCATAGCCCTTTGCATTGTTAAACCATTTGACCTTACCAATTGTTTTTGACATTTTTTCTAATTCCTCCTACAAACTTCAGTGAATTTTTATTTTTGAACATTTTTCAGGTGTTCTTCCTCCAAGTTCTAAGCCGAAAGCGTTTTAAATAAAACACAGGCAACAAAACAAATCTATGCCTAATGCAGCTAAAAATTTCAGTTTCATTCGGCATAATTTAATAGAAACATAAGAAAATCCATTTTCTAACAAGTAGAAAATCTTAAACTGCAAGATTTTTTGTGGGTATTTTGTGT